>CABRFW010000005.1 GCA_902470265.1 uncultured Collinsella sp. | reverse complement strand
GGGCCGTGCCGTCAACGTCTCGGAGCCCACGCGCATCATCGGTGCCCCCGGTGAGCTGGGCGCCACCAAGACTCGCGAGCTTTCCGATCAGACGCGCGCCATGGTGCGTCCCGTCTCGGGCGTAAGCGGACAGACCAACCCCCGCAGCGCCGTCTCGGGTTCCACCGGTTCCTACGAGGTCGATCAGCCCAAGTCCAACAAGAACAAGATTATCGCCGCCGTAGTCGCCGCAATCGCCGTGGTTGGCGTTGTGGTGGCCTTCGCCACCGGGCTCTTTGGGGGCGAGCAGGTTACGGTGCCCGATGTGCTTAACAAGGACCAGCAGACCGCTATCGAGCTGATCAAGGAGGCCGGCCTTGAGGTCGGAACTGTCGACCAGAGCTATAACGACGATGTCGACGAGGGCAAGGTTGCCGAGCAGACCCCCAACGGCAACACTAAGAAGCCCAAGGGCTCCAAGGTGAACCTGGTGATCTCCAAGGGCCCCAAGCCCTCCGAGAAAGTTGAGGTTCCGCAGCTCGTCGGCCTAACCAAGGACCAGGCCGAGGCCGCGCTGGCAAGCGTGGGCCTGAAGGGCAACGCAACCGAGGAGGCCAACGAGGCCGACGAAGGCCAGGTCTTTGAGCAGGGCACTGATGCCGGCAAGGAAGTCGAGAAGGGCACGACCATCTCGTATAAGGTCTCCAGCGGTCCTGACACCACCTCCGTCCCCGATCTGACCGACATGACCGAGGCCCAGGCACGCAACGCTCTCGACATGGCTGGCTTTGGCGTCGACGTGAGCTACCAGGAAAACGACTCGGTTACCGAGGGCACCGTAATTAGCTGGAACCCTAGCGGCAAGCAGAAGCCCGGTGCCACGATCACCGTCGTCATCGCCAAGAAGTCCGGCAAGGCCAGCGTCCCGGGTAACCTGTACGGCAAGAGCATCTCCGCCGCCGTCACCGCGCTCAACAACGCCGGTTTCTACAACATCGCATTCTGCGATCAGAACGGCAACCCCGTGAGCGGCAACGAAAACGCCACCGTTACGGGCGTCTCCCCCACCGGCAAGCAGTCCACCGACAGCACGGTCACGCTGACGGTTTCGCTTTCTGGCTCTGCCTCGGGTGACGATTCCGACACGACGACTAACTAGTCGACAACCCATCACCTGCAGCGGCTATGGCCGCAAACATATTCGCTCAACGGCGCCCGCTTGCTCCCCAGCAAGCGGGCGCGTTATTTATCGACAGGCCAGGGCTCCATAGCAACGCAAAGAGGCCCGCAAAAGCGAGCCTCTCAGGTAACAACAGATATGTGATGCAGTAATTACTAGCCGCAGAACTTCACCATGGTCTCGACCATGGACTCTTGCCTATAGACAAAATGTCCAGAAGCAAGGAGATGAAAGAGTAAGGACAACGCCCTCTAAAAGAAGGCCGTATATGAAGATTGCATATCCCTTTTGCCTTCATATACTCAAGAAGCACCCCTCGAAGCGCTCCTGAGAGGCCCCCTTGGATGCAACCCAGGGGATCCAGATTCTGGTAGACATCGGCACAGCAAAATCCTGCCGCGCAGGCACGAACGGACATCTTGACTCCCAACGCAATGCGGGGCGCCCCAAGACACCCCGCCACGACAAAAAACTAGTTCTCGTAGACCAGCGGGTGGCCCCAACTGCCCTCGATCTTGCAGGTCTGCGCCGCAAAACCGGCAGCGAAGTCCAAGCTCTCGCGAATTGCGGCCTCGCCGCACTCGCCGGCCTTCTTCTTGGAAAGATAGGTGACCAAAAACGCCGTCAGCAGTGAATCGCCGGCCGCCATAGCGTCTTTGAGCTCCTCGGGCGCCACGGGCTTGATGCCCTGCTCGTAGAAGTTTTCGCCGTCATAGGCGACGGAACCCTTGCTCCCGCGCGACGCGCATACGATTTGAGGGCCAAGGGCCTTCACCCACTCGAGCTTCGCCTTGATATCCTCCAGGGAAGCGTCGCCCATGGACATAAAGGCGTACGTCACAAATGGCGCAATCTGCTCGAAGTACTCGTCGGTGGAGTCATCGGAGAAGTCGAAGCTGATAGGCACACCGGCAGCCTTGATCTTGGGGAGCTCGCGCTCGGTGAAGCAGTAGTTGCCGCTGTGCACCAAATCGAAGCCGCTGACGTACTCGGCGGCGAAGCGGTCTATCACGTAGCGCATGTCGCCACGTATGCCGCCTTCATTGGAGCCCAGGAAGATACGGTCCCCGGTCTTGTCAACGGTCACGCGAGCGGCGCCGTTGACGCCCAGGACCTGCTGGCAGCGAAGAAGCTCGACGCCCTCGTCCTCAAGCGATGCTATAACGTGCTCGGCCTCCTCATCTGATCCGAAGATTCCCATGTAGGCGCTGCGATCGACACCGAGCTTCTTGGCGAAGACGGCGAAGTTGACTGCGTTGCCGCCGGGATACATAGTCTTGATATGCTCGTACTTATCGACAACGTTGTCTCCAAAGCCGAGCACGCTTATAGGATAGGCTGCCATGGTTATCTCCATTCAGGTAAACCGCCGTGGCTACGGCGAGCAGAAGAGGCGCGAGGATTCGCACGTCTCAACGCGCTTCGCGCCCCGTTCTAAAATCGCTAGTACTTCTCGATGCCCATGTAACGACGCACGTCCGGGTGATGGTCGAACACCTTGCCGCGAGCGGAGCGCAGCTCACAGTTCATCGCGTAGAACAGGATTGGATCAAGGAACGCGCGAACGCTTGCCGGTACTTGGTCCATGCCGTACTCCATGGCGTCGAGCACCATAAGAGTGTCGGTATGGGTCTCGAGGAATGCGAGGGCGCGCTCATCCATGGCTCGGCACTCACTGGAAGACATCTGCAGGAAGTAGAAGACTCCGGGCTCGGTCACCTCGAAGGGGCCGTGGAAGTACTCGCCGGAGTGGATATAGGCGCAGCTCTGCCACTGCATCTCCATAAGCGAGCAGATAGCGAAGCCATAGGTCTGGCTAAACACGGGACCGGATCCCAAGATATACAGGAACTTGTGGTCCTGGCACAGGGCAGCGAAACGGTCGCAAAGTTCGGCGTTGACCTTCTCGCGAGCCGCAGGCAGGATCCGGTCCATCTTGGCGATGCCTTCGTACATATCGGCAAGGTCAGCATAACCTTCCTGCTGATCCAAGAGCTCGGCAGCGAGAGCCAAAGAGATGCCGGCGGGTACCTCCGCCTGCGGAACTCCCTCGCCCCACGGATATACCCAGCACGTCCACTCACCGTTATCGATGCCGGAGCCGGCGTTGTCGGTCTGTGCGATAACGGTTGCGCCCGCCGCCTTGGCGATCGAGCACGCATCGATTACCTCGGGAGTGTTGCCGGAGTGGCTGCAAGCGATAACAAGGGACTTTTCGCCCAGGCGCTTGGGACGCATGATATCGAACTCGCGGGCGGTATACGCCTCACTGGCAAACGTAGTCGCCTCGCGCTTAAGCAGCTCATGGGCGGGCAGCAGGTCGATGAGGGAGCCGCCGCAGGCAACCCAGAAGACGCTATCGAAACCGCCCTTTTCGGCGATTGCGTCGGCGATGAGATCATGTGCGTTCATTGTTATTCTTCCTTTCGATACGGCGGACGAATCCGCCAACGTTTACTGCAAGTCTTCTCGTCAAGCGTGTTGACTGCCCCACGCGAATGGGAGCTACGCGCTAGTCGACAAAATACCTCTCGAAGGCGTCCATGTTGCGCCGGTCCGCTGCTGCGGGATCATCGAAATACCTTCCATCGGTGATCTCCTGGCCAAGATAGCCCTCGAACCCATGCGCGTTGAGGACACGCACGAAATCGTCCATGCTGTGCTTTCCATCGCCCCAAACCAGATGGCCGTATGGGTCGCCATCAATGAAGTGCATGTTCCTTATGGCACCATCGCCAAACTCGGCAAACCACTCTTCAAGGCTCTCGCCGGCAACTCCCATAGCAGTAGTGTCCACCATTGGAGTAAGGTGCGGGTTGGCTACTTGGTCAAGCATGCGCCTGGCATCCGCGAGTGTAACCACCAAGTTGCTCTCTTCCGGCCTCAGGCTCTCCATGCAGAGGGTCACGCCGTGCTCGCCGGCATAGTCCGCAAGAATCGCCAAGTGCTCGGCAGAGCGCTTCCAAGCTTCCTCGCGGTCCTCGTCCCAATCGCCCCAACCGGAGTTGATGGACATATACGGGGCGCCGAGCACCTCGGCGAGCTCGATGCCGTGCTTGAAGTAAGCGAGGCTCCGCTGCGCGTGGAGGGGCTTTCTGGCAGCGTACTGCCACGGATACACCACGTTCTCCGGGCACAGGGAGCTCCCGGAGAGTCCGCGGGACTCGATCTTGCGGCGAAGCTTGTCGGCCTCGAAATACCCCGTGTGGTCCAGCGTCACGTGCGGCTCGGCCGCCCAAAGCTCGATGGTTTTGAAGCCAAGGCGCTGCTGAACATCGAGGAAATAATCGAGCGACCACATGATGTAGTGAATGTTCATGCCGGCGACCTGCTCGCGACGCAGGCGGGGCGCGGAAGCGTTTAAATCCATGCTGGGCATCTCCTCTCCTAGCAATCTTCGTACACGACCCGACCATCGCTCAGCGTGAGCGAGACCTGGATGTCTCTGGCATCTTTGGGGTCCACCGCAAACACATCGCGGTCCAAAACGCAGATGTCCGCGAGCTTGCCCGCCTCGAGGGTGCCGAAATCGTTCTCGCGAACCAGATCGTAGGAACCCCCGGCAGTCCATGCCCGCAGCAGCTCGGCAACGCTAACGGTATTCTGCGGGTTGACGTCCAAACCGTCGGCGAAGTACCCTCCGCAGGCGCTGTAGATCGAATCTCCTAGATGCGGGATAAGGAGGGGAAGATCGGTTCCGCAGCACAGCACACATCCGCCATCCACCATGGCGCGACGGTTCCAGCTGCGGGAGAGCCTCTTCTCTCCTATCTGGCGACGCATGGTCGAAAGGCAATCCTCGCGCTTATCAAGAGTAAGGATCTGGGGATAGACCTCGCAGATACCGCCGATGGCGCCCATGCGCGCCAGGTCAGCTGGATCGGAGTTCTCAAGGTCCGTAATCGAATGCCTGCGAGCGAGCCTTCCCGACTCATCACGCGGTAGCCGCTCATACAGGTCGATCGTCTTGCGAACGGCCCCATCCCCCTGGCAATGCAGGGAGTAGCGGAATCCCTGGGCATCGATCTCGGACAGCTCGCGAGAGATGAGGTCCCATTCGGGCTCCTCGACCACGGTCTTTCCGCCGGCACCCGCATCGGCCCCCTCCTCGTAGGGATCGATCATCTCGGCCAGGCCGCACCACACGCCGCGATCGGTCATGCGATTGAAGCCGGAGAACCTGACGAAGTCTCCTTGGAAGCGGTCGCGCGCCGAGCAGGCGTAATCAAGGTCGGCTCCATGCCCGACGGGCTGGCTCATCATGTCGACCCTAACCGTAAGTTCGCCTTCCTGCTCGCGGCGATACATCTCGTCCGCAAATCCGTAATAATCGTCAAAGCACATCTCCTTGATGGCGGTGACGCCACGGGAGTTAAGCATGGTCATGTAGTCGCCATACGCATCGCGGACTTCCTGAAGAGGTAGATAATCGCGCATAAGGTGCCAAATCATCTCGGCATAGCAAGCCTCGGGCGTAAAACCATAGCGCGCAGATGCGGCGGAGTTGAGCACGCAGGTCTCCGCGCCGGCAGTAAAGGCGACGGCAGGCGTGGATGAGAACTTCTCGTCCAACATATCAACCAAGTCGTCACCCATAAGGGTCTCCGGAAGGTTCATGCCCAACGCCATAGGGGCCTGGGGCCGCTCCTCCTTCCAATTCGACATCGCGGTGAAAACATCATCTGCCGAGGTCGCATCGATAAGATCGGCGCCGATGCGACGGAGCACCCAGCCGGTAAAGAACGTGTGCACGTCGACAAGGCCTGCCATGACGGTTCTGGAGCCAAGGTCGCGAACCTCGTCCGCATGCGCAGTATATTCGGCAGCCCGATCAGAGGCGCCCACGGATTCGATGCGATTACCGCGAATCGAAACATATCCGTCGATCGGTTCATCGGAAAGGCCGGTAAAGATGCTGCGGGACAGCAATACTAGCGAACGATCAAACACCGGGCACCTCCTACATCGGCAGTAGGCCGGAGATCGTAGTCGCGACCAATCCGAACAGGACCATGAAGATAAAGAACTTCCAGATGGTCTTCCACCATTGCCCGAAGGAGATCTTCGCTACGGCGAGACCCGCGACGGTCATGCCCGCAACGGGGCTGATGGTGTTGATGGTCTGGTTCGCGAACTGCAGAGCGGTGACGGCAGCCTCGGGATTGAGACCCATAAGCTCGGTCAGCGGGCCCATGACTGGCATGGTGAGTGCAGCGAGGCCGGAGCTGGAAGGAACCAGCAGCGAAAGCAGGCCGAGGACGATGTACATGAAGGTGGTATAGATGAAGGACGGAGCGCCCGCAAGGAGTCCGACGAGCCAGTTAAGAATAGAGTCGATGATCATTCCGCCCTCTGCAACGACCAGGATGCCGCGGGCGATACCGATGATGCAGGCTGCGTAGGCGAAGTCGGCGATTCCGCGGACGAACTCCTCCGCAATGGTCTTCTCGTCCAGGCCGCCGAGTATGCCGGCAAGAAGGCCCATGGCCAGGAACACCATAGAGATCTCGTCCATATACCAGCCCTGGGTAACGAGGCCCCACACGATAACGCCCATGCCGACCGCGAAATCAATGAGGACGAGCTCGTGGCGAAGCGTGAACTCCTCTTCGATAGAGGCGTCGGTGACAGAGAACTCGATGCGCTTCTGCTTATCGTCCTCATAGGTGATGGAGGACTTGGGATCGAGCTTGACGCGGCGCGCGTAGCGCATGGCCCAGAAAATGCCCGCGGCGGTGAAGATGGCCCACAGGATGGCGCGGAGCCAAAGCTGGGGATTTCCCTCGATGCCGATAACGCCCTGGGCGATCAGCACGTTGAAAGGATCGATAGTGGATGCGCAGTAACCAAGGTTGGGGCCGAGGAAGCAGATGATGAATGCGGTCATGGAGTCATACCCGATGCTCAGCATGATGGGGATGAAGATCGCGTAGAACGGCAGCGCCTCCTCGGACATGCCGAACGTGGTGCCGCAGATCGAGAGCAGGACCATGGAGATGGGGATGATCAAGATGTCCTTGTTCTTCAACTTCTTGATCACGCGGCTCATACCGGCGTTTAGGGCGTTGGTCTTGGTGACGATGGCGAACGATCCGCCGATCAGCAGGACGAACGCGACGACATCGGCCGCAGCCTGGATGCCCTTGGCGGGAGCCTGCAGGACGGCATCGATGCCCTGTCGCAGATCGACGGTCTCCCCCGTCTCCGAATCGGTGTAGACCTTGTCGACTTCTTGGTACGTTCCGGCTACGGCGACTTCTCGCTCGCCCGCGGCCGTCTGAATGGTCTGACGGTCGAACTGACCCGATGGGACGATCCATGTGAGCACCGCGAAGAACACAATCAGCATGAACGCGATGGTGTACACATGGGGAAGCTGGAGATGGAATCTGCGCTTGGGCTTCTCCTGTTTGGCATCCGACATTCTTAACCTCCTGTCAGAGCAACGATGCTTGCCAAAAACCCTCACGTATAAGCAAACATCTTAGGTTGTCCTATGTATAACCTGCATGAAGGTGCCGGTCAAGAAACATATTAGGTTGTTCTATAAGTGGTAACTTTTACGCGCTAAACGGACCTGTTGCGGCGATGGCGAGAACAGCGCTGCGCGAGACAGAGCCGCTAGATATCGAAGCTGTAGCGCGAACCCACGTAGTACTGCCTGCCATAGCAGAAGCGCTCTCCGTTGGAATCGAGAAAGCCCGCGTTCATGAAGAATAGCGGCTCCCCTACTGGGACCTTGAGCTCGCGGGCGGTATCAATTCCCGCACGGGCGATCTCTAGCCTGCAGGGATCGGATGAACAGGGATACCTACCCGTACGCTCCCCCACGGCCTCGAATATCGAGCAATTGGAGAGACCGATATCTTTGAGAAATTCGAATCCGTCAACAGGATAGTAGTTGTTCTCGAACAGGACCGGCACGCCGTCTGCGGTACGCACGCGTGAGACCAAGATGAGGTCAGAGCCTTCATCCAAGCCAAAGAAAGAAGCGAGGTCGCGATCGGCGGCAACGGTCTTGCGGGCAACGACGCGAGCGCCCGCCTTCATGCCGTTTTCAGCGCATGCTTGGGTAAAACTCTGAACATCGTCCTTCTGATGCACCTTGCGAATTATCTTTGTCGCGGTCACAAACGTACCACGCCCCTGCCGCTTGGTGAGATACCCCTCGCCCACAAGCTCCTCTATTGCGCGACGAACCGTGACCCTTCCCACGCCGTACATCTTAGAAAGCTCAAGTTCCGTTGGAATCTGCGAGTCAACGGGATATGTCCCCTGTTCGATATCGCTCTTGAGCAAATCGAGCACCTGTTGATACAGCGGGGCGGAAGAGCCCCCATCCAGATGCGTATCCACAAAAACTCTCCCTTTAAGGCGTTCGCGATCTCAACTACTCCATTCTACCGCACACGGAAAAATGAGGTTAAACACATAGGGGCCCTGCATGTTTGAGCAGATCGGGAATCTGGTCGATGATTTCGTCCGCATTTGCTTGCGAAAAACCAAAACGCTCCTCGCGCTTGGCGAACACGGTGAGACCCGCCGTCTTGCCCGCGGCGATGCCCGACATCGTGCCTAGCAGCGCCGAACGCATGCAGTCCGGCTACACCCGCGGCGGCAGGCCCCAAGCTGACAGGCCCCAGCAATTAGACATCCCGTTCTCCGACGTGCTCTCGGTCGAGATCGCGGGGCGTTCCGCATAGCGGTGCTGCCGAGCACACCTACGGCGTGGTGGGGTCGCTGTGCGAGAACAACGACAAGCTCGCTATCGACCGGCGCCCGCCCGAAGTGGAGGAGGGCGACTTGCTCGTCATCCACGATGCGGGCGCGCACGGGTTCTCGGTGGGCTACAACTACAACGGCCGGCTCAAGCGTGCCGAGGTGCTGATGCGTCCGGACGGGTCGGGCCAGCTCATCCGCTGCGCCGAGGAGCCGCGCGACTACTTTGCCACCTTTGACTGCTTCCCGGCCGACGAGCGGCTCGCCGTTCGCTCCAGTATCCGCTGGGTTGCCACTATGCCGTGTAGCAGGCGGTTGTCGATACATGCGGCGATGATGCTCATGTGATGTTGGCTTCCTTCCTTTGCTTGCGAGGCGCGTCACTCGTCCTGCTGGGCCGCGGGCCCATCGTTCAGCGTGGCCTGCCTGCGCGGGGTATGCCGGGAATTGATGTAGTCGTATGCGTAGGCGATCTCCGTGACGGGGACCTCCACGTGGTAATGGGCGGAAATGTCAGAGAAGCTCGTGCGGAATGCCTCGACGAAATCGTTGTGTTCATTGGCGAAGCGCTGCTCGTCTGCGTAGTTCTCGATGGGGCTTCTGGTCACGAGGCGCTCCACGAGACAACACAGGTGCACGTAGAGCCCCATGCTCACACGAGCGCCAATCACGTCTCCGGTGAGCTGCTGGAGCCGCTCCGCGGCACTCTCGATTTCGCCGAAGAGCTTGTTGGGGTTAAGGATTGTGATGGACTCGACCACGTTCCTGAGGGTCATGTTCTTGACGAGATTCTGGTGGAACGTGCGCAAGCCGTCAGCGTCGAGCAAGCGTGCGAAGGCGCGGTCTATCTGGGCCGTTCCTTCGCCGGCGATGAGTTCCTCGAGCGAAATGAACGGGACTCCGTCGGCGTGCGGATTGTCCGTGCCGATGACCGAGCGCACGTTGTACTGGGAGAAGGCGGCATCCTCAGATCCGTTATTGGCGAGCTGCCGCCAGTCAACGGCGACAAGCCGCGCGGGGGACTCGCCAGGCAGGCTCTGCGCCACGAGATCGCGGATCCGCGCAGCTGCGTCAAGTCCGCCTTCGGAGCAGAAGACAATCGCGTCCGGTCGGGCGTTGCGCGCCACGATGTGATAATTACAGGTGCAAGCTGCCGCAGCATCGTCGAGAACCTCTCGCACGGAGCGACCCGCGATAAGTCCGGCGCCAACCTCCACCGCAAGGCCGGTAGAGGCGTTGTTGATGATGCCGAGTGTCATGCCGGAGGTGGATTCCAGACTCTTATAAATATCCTGGAGCGATCCCATGTCCACGAGGATGACGACCTCGTCTGCGTAGGAGAAGCGGTCGATGATTTGCTGAAGAGGAGCAGCGACGTCCGTAACCTTCTGGTCGTAGGGCATATCGATGGCCTCGAAGACCCTCGTGTCAAGAATCCGATTGGCAGCGTCGGCGATGCTCGTGGCGGTCGAGTAGCCATGACTGAGGACGATACCGACGCTCCGACGACGCTTAGACGGGTCGAGTGCGAGTGCCGCATGCGCAAGGACGAGCAGACACGTGAGATCGTCGAGCGCGATGCCGAGCGTAGCCTTGAGTTCATCAGCGATGCAGGCGCAGACAGTAACGGCAAAGCGGTTGCGCTGGGCCACGACGCCGCGCATGCCGGAAAGCTCGCTTGCATGGGAGCTCTTCCAACGCGAGAGGTTTGCGGGCGGCCACAGCTGGAGGCAGATGCCCTGGGCGATTAGATGCGAGCTCTTTCGGGACAAATCGATCGAGTAGAGTTCGTTCACGGAAGTGACGACGCTGTCGGCGATCTGCTCGTATGCGTCGGACTTCGAGCGGCCCGGGTTTTGCCCGAACGCCAGGTAGTCCTCAAGGTCGCGGGCTCGCTCCACCAGCTGAGCGCTGCACGCGCTCCCATCAAGCGTGCCTTCGCGATAGCTCTCGTATGGCTCCAGCATGGCGTCGAGTACATGCCGTGCGCGGTCGTCCGCCTGGCTTTGGATGCTCCGGGTGGTGTCGATGAGCTGCATATCGTTCTCGCTGCGCTCAAGTGCGGAGCCGGCAAGGATTGCGGAGGGAAGCTGGTAGGTGCGAATCTCCAGGCTGTCACCCTTCGTGTCTAGATAGGCCTCGGCGCAACAGTTGGTGATGCAGTCGCGTAGGCCGCGTACGTTCTCCTCGAAGTTGGTGCCGGCGAGGGCTCGGAAGGCTCCGCGACTTATGAGGATGTCGCGTCCTATGCGTCGGCCCTCCTCCTTGAGGAAGTGGAGAGTCAGTTCCTCACGCTCCTCCTGGGTGCGCTCGCGCAGAGACGGCACCTGGGCGGACATGGGGATGCGACGCGTGAGGCTGCGGCACTCGGTACTGTCTGCCTCGTTTGAGGTGGCAAAGATAAGGCGCGCAGCAGGGGCTGGCACAATGGCGCCCGCCTGTGCGGAGGCCCACTCCAAGAGCGCGTCCTGGGCAGCGGGTGAGAGGGTGTCGACGTCCTTGAGATAAACGATGCCGCCGCTCGCCCGATCTGCAGGCCCGCCATCTGCGCACAGATCGTGAGTGAGCGCGCGGGCATCGTCTGCGTAATGCGAGCAGTCGATGCTCACAAGCTTGGCTTCCTGCTGCAGGACGCCGACGTTCTTGCCGTATTCGAGGGCAAGTTCGGCGAGTAGACCCTTGCCGGTTCCCGAAGCGCCACAGAGCAGGATGGGCAGGCCAGCTGGCGGGTACTTGAGCGCGGCGCAGAGCTGGCTGATGCAGGGCGCAAGGCTCAGCTCGTGACCGATTGCGCGGTCAAAGTCGAGTCGCTCGCCGTTTCCGAGCGTGGCGAAGAGCTGCTCGACCGAAGGGTAGGTGCTACGCTCAATGCGAGACTGGAAGAAGCGTTCGAGGGAGCGGCGGTGGAAGTAGCACACCGGTCGCGCCCCTGCTTTCACCACGAGGCCAGCGCGCACGAGCTCGTTGAGATACTGACTTGCCAGGCTGCGCGAGATGGCGAGCGAGTCGGTTATAGATGCCGTGGTGAAGTGGTCGAGACGGTTCTGGATGCGCCCGCCCCGCGTGCTGCCAAGCTCGCGCGTGATGCGATCGAGGTAGGCAAGCAGGTCTTTCTGTGTCTCGGGGATGTTCATGCGGCTGGTCCTCCTTTCGTCCCACACCTTACGGGCGGGGCGGTGCTCGGGACGGGTTGGCGCCCGCGTTCCGTCACGGGCGCGTGCACTTCGGCACTCCATGATACATCTGTAGTGACATATGGCGACTTCTCGACACTTGCGCTCGACACAGCGAGCGGCAACGGCGCTGTCCGCCGAGCGCCTCGCCGTTTGCTCCGTCTCTGGCTACATCGCTCGAACCGACTCTGCCGCTGGCGCGGACGCCCCGCGCCCGGACGGCTCGGAAAGGCAGGAAACCATGGACGTCCGCAAGCTCGAGGGTTCCATAATCGCGCTCGTCACGCCATTCGACGAGGACGGCTCCGTCAACTTTGCCCAGCTCGAGATGCTGCTCGAACTCCAGATCGAGAGCGGCACCGACGCCATCCTCACACTGGGCACCACCGGCAAGTCAGCCACGATGACCGACGAGGAAAACAACGAGGTCGTCAAGTTAGTCGTGGAGCACGTGGCCGGGCACGTGCCGGCCATCGCCGGTTCGGGCTCCAACTGCACGGCCACGCAGGCGCGCAAGAGCCTCACGTACTAGAAGCTGAACGCCGACGCCCCGCTCATCATCTCGCCGTACTGCAACAAGTCCAACGAGGAGGACATCTACCAGTGCCTCGCTCACACGGCCAGCGCGGTGGACATCCCCTGCATCATCTACAACATCCCCGGGCGCACCGGCTGCAGCATCAGCGCGGCCAACGTGGAGCGTCTGGCCGCCCACCCCAACATCATGCGCATGTTCGCGTGGGCAAGGGCGCCACGGTGGCCACCGGTGCCGTATGCGTGGAGGACGTGCCGGCCGGTGCCGTGGTGACCGGCGTGTCCGCGAAGGTCATCAAGCAGGCCAACGAGTCGCCGAGGACAAGGCCCCCTCGTCGACGCGCTCCGCAACCTGTAAGCGAGGCCCCTAAGGCCGCCTTGCTGTCGGCAGCCTGGGGCCATGTGCCATCAGGGCGCAGGACGGGTCCGGTCGCCGAAATGCGGCCGGACCCGTTGTTCGCATGTTTTGCTGGGGGAGTCGCTGTGGCGACGAGGTTCACTGGCTTACTTTTCCTGTTCGCGCAGCCCCTTCGCCAAGGCTATGTTGGACAGTTTGAGTTCGCCATTCGTTACCGTAACAGCAAGCGAGTGGCCGAACTTCTCGCAGACGCGTGTCGTGAGTGCGGTACCGTCGAGGTAGAGGACGAGGATGTTGTCGTCAACGATGAGCTGCAGGTGGTAAGAACGCCCGGACTCGAGCCAGACTGGCCTCCAAAGCCCCTTATCCATTACGCGGAACCACTTGTAACAGGGACTCTTGTCGAACGAGAGCCGATTCGCGTCGAGGTCGAAGCGGTATTCGTACGACTCGTCGGTCTCGAGATTCTTGTAGGCTCGAATTGAGAAGTCGCAAGCGTCCCTGAACGTCACGTCTGCCTCGAAGCAGAAGATCTCGCCTGCGTTTTCGGTGATTACGCACTCCGTTCGTTCGTGGTCTCCGCGAAGCTCGATATCCGGGACGGCATCAGGGCACTCGAACGCATCCCTTATGCTTTGGGGAGGGCGAACGCCGAGGGTGCCATTGGGGCGCTGGTACACCTCATGGGGCATAAACGAGCCACCCCAAAGCCAGTTGGCCCGGTCATCGTCGTTCTCGCGCGTGGGGACCCAGCCGGACAGAATCCTGCGCGATCCGTCGAAGGCGGTCCGTCCGGCGTAATACGCCCTCCCGTCGAAGGCGTCATCTCTCGGCTTCTCCCACGGACCGTAGAGATCGCGGCTCATGCGGTAGACGATCTTGTTCTCGTCGCTGTACTCAGAGTAGACCAGGTACCACCAATCGCCAATTTTGAAAATGTCTGGCATTTCGAACATGGTGTAGAGGCCGGGGGCCCAAAAGTCGCCCTTGAACTGCCAGTGCTCGAGGTCCTTCGACGTAAAGTGAACGAGCCTGCCAGTTTGGAGGGTTTTGGAGGGGTCGTCTCCCTTACGCGTGCCCAGTACGAGGAGGTATTCCTTCCGGTCGTCATCCCATATTACGAAAGGGTCGCGCCAGTTGCGCCCATCGTATCCTGGCTGAGGCGTGAGCTCTGCTGCAACACCCGTCTTTTTCCACGTCGCATAATCATCCGAGCAGGCCTTCGCCTGCATGAGCACCTGGGACGTTTTGCCTTCTCGCAGGTAGTTGCGGTTGAACCCGGTATAGAAAGCGCGTACCTCCCCTTTTGCCTCGTAGACGGTTCCGGCGTAGATGAACTGGTCTTGGTCGTCTTCTCCGCCGTGGGGGATCGCCGTTCCGTGTTCCTGGTACGTCACGAAGTCCTGGGTGGTCGCGAGCGACCACCCAAAGGGCTGTCCTTCGGCAAGCGGAGCGGGGTCGCGCGTGTCACGCTGGTGGTATAGATAGAACGTGCCGTCCTTGCCGAAGGGCATGACGTCTCCCACCCACACGTCCTTCGGTTGGTAGAACAGGTGCTGGTTATTGGTCGGGACTTTGCGCATGTCTCGTCCTCCTTACTGTCGCGTCTTTCCTATTCGTCTTCTTCGTCAACGTCCGGAGTCAGATCTCCGAGGTAGACGAGCTGCTCTTTGGCTTGGGTGACGACATGCCTCACCACATCGGGAGTAAGCTGTCCGGCGTGGAGCGAGAGCTCGAGGGCCACGGGAAGGTTTACGCCGGTCACTATGAACGCGCCTCGCGGAGCCGAGCAGGCTACGAGCTGGTTTACGCTGCCCTGAAGGATGTCGGTGAGAACGAGGGTCTCGTCATCTTCGGCGATGCCCTCGAATGCGCTGGCGAGCTTCTCCTCGAGCGGGGTTTCGTCTGTAAACGCGCAGACAACCCTGATGTCGTGCCCCGGTCCTATGATGGCCTTGAGCGTGTCTCCGAGTCCGGCTGCCAGGCCGTAGTGCGATGCAATGATGATGTGCCTCATAATGCGTCCTTTGTGGGTTGGTCTAGCCCTAGGCTAGGCAGCAAGAATGCCGAAAGCCGCGCACACCCACGAGATGATGAGGATGCCGAGGACAATCTTGTTGATGCTGACCTTGCGCTTGACGAGGGCGTAGACGATGGCTGTGGCTATTACGGGCAGCATGCCGACCATGATTTGGTCGAGGATGCCCGTCTGGACGTCGAGCGTAACTTCACCCATGGTGAACGTGAGACCACACGAGACCTTGATGACGGTGGGGATGAGCGCACCGACGACCATCATGCCAAGTGCCGACGTCGACTCGGTGAAAACGGACATCTTCTCGGCAAGGGTCGTGAAGAGCTTGTCGCCGAACTTATAGCCTATGCGCCAGTCAAAGAGCTTCCATACGAAGATGGCGATGGCGACGGCAAGCCAGAGAAGCACGCCGACGGGGTTTCCCGCCTGTCCCATGTAGGCGGCGATGGAGCCGAAGATGGTGGGAATGAGGATGGCGAAGATCGTGTCGCCGACTCCTGAGAGGGAGCCCATGAGGCCAATCTTAAGGTCTTGGACCGCGTCGATGGCGTCATTGTGCCCCTTGTCCTCCAAGGCTAGGCCGGCACCGAGGAGCAGGCCGCTTACCTGGGGAGTCGCATTGTAATAGCGATAGGTGCTCAGAAGTGACCTGCGGTAGCCCTCCTCGTCTCCTGCATAGATCTTGCGCAGGGCGGGTTCGGTTGCGAACATGACCGCCGGGGCACACTGGGACTCATAGTTATAGATGGACGCGCCGAGCATCCAGCGGCGGCCGCAACGGTCGAGATCGGAAACGGTGAGGACTGGCTGGTACGTTCCGTCTGCCAGGCAGGTTGGCGCTTCGTTTGCCTTGGTGGCGTTAACTTCGTTACTCATCTTCCAGACCTCCAGCGTCGAGGGCGTTTACGGACGGATTGCTGTGCGACTTGTAGTACTCGATGGCCGCGGCGGCACCGAGCAGGGCGATGGGGAGAATGCTTATCTGCAGGTAGGCGGCCAGAACGAAGCCAACGATGGCGTAGGCGATGAACTTCTTCATTGGCATGAAGGACAGAAGCATCGCAAGGCCGACGACGGGGAGGATACCGGCGGCGATGGAGAGGCCGGTCGTGAACCAGGAGGGCATGACGGAGAGGAAAGCGTTGACGGCATCGGCGCCAAAGAGCAGTACGGCAAACGTGGGGATGGCCGCCGTAAGGCCATAGAAGACCGGACCGAGGAAAAGTACGCTCTTCATCTGCGAGTACTTGCCCTCTTCGGCAAAGCGCTGCGAGGCACGCCCGAGGAAGCCGTTTGCCGTCTTGGCGATGACGTCGAGCTGAAGGCCGAGCATGCCGACTGCGATTCCGGCGGCAACGCCGACGCTCGCCTCCTGACCCGAGGTGATGGCAACGACGGCGCCAATGATGGCGGCAGTGGGATAGTCGGGGACGGAGGCTCCTCCCATGGCCGCCACGCCCAGGCTCATGAGTTGGACGATGGCGCCGACGGCGAGGCCGGTTACGGGGTCGCCGAGCGCAAGTCCGACGAACCATGCTGGCGTGACGGACATGTTCGTGAGAATTTGTCCCGCGTTCTTCTCGGCTCCGTAGATGAAGGCGATGAGTGTAACGACGGCTATCTGGATGATGGATGGTGTCATAAGTTCACTCCCTTGCTAAAGCGTGATGATGCTGGAGAGCTCTACGGGCTTGTCGGCCGGCACATAGCGAACGGTGATATCGCAGCCGGTGCCAGCAATCGCTCGATATGCGGGCAGCTCGTCTTTGGTGACGTAGGCGCGACTGCTCACCTGGACGGCGTCTGACCCCTCTTCGGGAAAGACTGTGCCTCCGACCACGAGTGTGGGAACAACCTGGCCCGTCTGTATGACGTCGAGGATGGTCTGGGGGTCTCGCGCCACGATGAAGACCGTGTGGTCGTCGTACTTGCCCGCCCGATAGTTCGCGAGAGCCGTCTCCTTGTTGATAATGGAGAGGGCGACTCCCGAGGGCTTTGCCATCCGCATGGCAGCCTTCTTGGTCGGGTCGTTGGCGACGATGTCATCGATGACCATGAGACGCTGCGGACGGAACTCGGGTACCCACTGGGTTGCCACTATGCCGTGTAGCAGGCGGTTGTCGATGCGTGCTGCGATGATGCTCATGTGATGTTGGCTTCCTTCCTTTGCTTGCGTGACGCGTTTCGGCATGGCCTGTGCCGAGGCGCGTCATTCTTCCTGCCGGGCCGCGGACCCGTCGTTCAGCGTGGCCTGCCTGCGAGGGGCATGCCGGGAATTGATGTAGTCGTATGCGTAGGCGATCTCCGTGACGGGGACCTCCACGTGGTAATGGGCGGAAATGTCAGAGAAGCTCGTGCGGAATGCGATCGAGGTAGGCTCTGTGTCTCGGGGATGTTCATGCGGCTGGTCCTCCTTTCGCCACACACCTTACGGGCGGGGTGGTGCGCGGAACGGGTTGGCGCCAGTGTTTCGTCACGGGCGCGTGCGCTTCGGCACTCCATGCTACATCTGAGTGGCATGTGGCGACTTCTCGACACTCGCGCTCGACACAGCGAGCGGCAATGGCGCTGCCTGCCGAGCGCCTCACGGGCGCATCCCGACCGCAGAAGTGCGCGCGAAGGCTCGTCGAAGTGCTGGGTTGGGGACCGGCGGTCTGGATACGCGGTTTCGTTCGGCGAAGGCGGCGAGGCGAATGGCATGGCGAACGTACGGGTTTGACGTGAACGGGTTGCCCGTGGCGGCGTGGTATCGGGAGGAGACGGTCGAGCAGGTGCTCGCGCCGCTGCTCGTCCGTCTCGCGCGCTCGCATCAGGAGAAGGGGTCACAGGCCCATCTCGGCGACCCGGTGCGCATACGCTATTGCGACCGGGACGGCCACGTGTCGCGAACGGATATCGTCCGCCAGGTGGACGTCGCGCCGCGAAATGCAGACTCGCCCCAATCGTCGGTAAGGGATGCCGCGGGCGATACGATGGAATCCACGGACCGCACCGCGCCGCCGAGATTGCGACGCGAATGCAGGCGATGCGCCCGAAAAACTCCTCCGCGCATGTAGGGCGAAACGCCAGATTGGAGCTCCATGAACGATTTCTCCCTCTACTCCCCCACCCGCTTTGTCTTTGGACGAAAAGTGACCGACAAGGTTGGGGAGACCCTGTCCGTCTCCGGCCACCGCCGAGCGCTCATTGTCTACGGCAAGGGTTCCGTAGTCCGCTGCGGAACGCTCGGCCACGTGAAGGCATCGCTCGACGCCGCGGGCGTGGAGCACATCGAGCTTAGAGGGGTGCGTCCAAACCCCGAAATAGGCTTGGTGCGAGAAGGCGTCGAGCTCGCACGGGAAAACGACGTCGACATCATCCTGCCCGTGGGCGGCGGCTCAGCCATGGACTGCGCGAAGGCCATCGCGCTGGGGGCGGTATACGACGGCGACGTATGGGACTTCTTCCGCAAGCGCGCCGTTCCCGCCGACCGCATCGACGTCGCCTGCGTGGCGACCATCCCCGCATCGGGTCCGAGGCCTCTAACTCCTGCGTTATCAGCAACGACGAGGAGCACCTCAAATGCGGCATTAACACGGACCTCAACCGCCCGGCCATCGCCTTCCTCGACCCGGAACTGACCTTCACCCTGCCCGCCTACCAGACCGCCGCGGGAGTGACCGACATGATCGCCCATACATGGAGCGACTCTTCTCCGGCGAGCCCGCCGTGGGCGTAACCGACAACAGCGCCTGCGGGCCAGTGCGCGCTGCGATGGAGGCGGCGTCCAAGGTGATGGAGAACCCAGATGACTACGACGCCCGCGCCGAGATCATGTGGGTGGGTACGCTCGCCCATAACGGCCTCGCCGGCTGCGGCCTGGGTGTCCCCGGCCTGCGCGACGGCGATTGGACCTGCCACGTCCTTGAGCACGAGCTGTCCGCACTGGACACCAAGATCACGCACGACGCCGGCCTCGCCGTCATCTTCCCCGCCTGGTTGCGCTACGCATGGCGAGAGCACCCCGAGCGCTTCCTGGAGTTCAGCGCCCAGGCCTTTGGCGTCGAACCCGTCGATTCGGACGCGGACGAGCTCGATGTGGAGGTAACCCCCGAGCAGGCAATCGAGTACGCGGTCGAAGCGACCATCGACGAGCTGCAGGATTTCAACGTCTCGCTGGGAATGCCGCGCACGCTATCGGAGTTCGGAGTCACCGAGGACGATATCGAAAAGATGATTCCGGACCTCAAGATCAACCGCGGAGAGATCTTCGGCAGCTTCAAGAAGCTCACGCTGGACGACGCGAGAAAGATTTACCGCAGCACACTCTAGGAAACAGATGCCCATCCCCCACGGGCGAGCAGCACGGCGGCCCCCGCAAACCAGAAACGGCGCCGCTCCCGCGACGCCGTCATATTCCCTGGTGCCCCCGGGCGGATTCGAACCGTCGACACCCGCTTTAGGAGAGCGGTGCTCTATCCCCTGAGCTACGGAGGCATGTTGTACTAGTGTAGCAGATTTACGCCGTTGTAATACAGCGTATAGCCACTCTTCGAAGTTGCGGTGGAACAGCCCTCCGGAAAGTGTGTCCCACTATCCAGGCAAATTCTGGGTCAAACTTTCCCAATGGGACCTCGCTGGAAACTGTGTCCCAGAATTTCGGCTCGAAACGGGACACAGTTTCCCAAACGACCCCGTTCCGGAAACTACATCCCGGAATCGGCGCTCGAACTGGGATGCACTTTCCCGATCGAGCCCCATGGGAAACTGCGTCCCACTTGGGGGGCGCTCTTTAATGACTAGTTGCCTTTGTGGAAGAGGTTTTTGATAACGGAGGGGATGCTCTTGGCGCCCTTGGCCGTCACATCGATAAAATCGGGCGAACGCACAAGCTTATCCTCGTCGACGTACTTGCGGACCGCGCGCAACGTCTCTTTGTCGTCGCGCGTCGAAAACGTAAAGTGACCGTTGTCCTTGGTGAAGATGGCAAAACGCGTAATCTTCTTGGTGCCGCGCAAAACCTCGGCGGCAATATAGTCGACCTCGTCCCACGGGATTTGAATATAATCCTCGGGATTGCGCTCGTTATAGTACTCAAACGCCTTATTGCCCACCATCACGTTACCGTGGCTGGTAAGCCCCATCAGGCAGGTTGCCGGCGTTGCCAGATCGACCGTGCTGTTCTGAGATTGCGCCATGCGCGCCTCGCCCTCCAAATAAAACAATCGGACCGCATCCAGTGTACCCACCGGGTGCGGTCCGTTTCAATGGCTCAAAAGCCCTTGCCTAGCAATTCTCGGTCTTAAGCCGAAGCGTGCTTACATGAAGCCGCAGAAGCGACCGATGATGCCGACGGCGAAGAGAGCCAGGATGATGACGATCGGGCTAACCTTCTTCTTGAGGAGCTTGCAGACCAGCAGGGTCAGGCACACGGCGGCAAGGCCGGGGATGAGCTGATCGAGATTACCCTGGAGCGTGGTGACCTTCATCTGATCAAGGGCGGTAGCACCGACGGAGTTGTACATCGTCAGCGCTTCCTTGATACCCTCGGAACCGGAAGGCAGGCTAGCCCAGTCGATAAAGGCGCCAGCAGACTGCTTGACCGTGGAGACGATCGGGGTGAAGGAAATGGACACCCAGCGCTCGACCAGGGCGCCGATGATGAACATACCCAGGATGGAAGCGCCCTCGGTGACCTTGCCCATCAGACCGCCGGAGAGGTCCTTGGCGATAGAGGAGCCGACCTTGTAGCCAAACTCCTGCGTGTACCACAGGAAAGCGTAACGGATGATGTTCCACGCGAAGAAGAACAGCAACGGACCGACGATGCTGCCGGACATGGCCAGGGAAGCGCCCAGAGCGCCCAGAATCGGGCGAAGGGTGAACCAGAAGACGGGGTCACCGACGCCGGCGAGCGGGCCCATCATACCGACCTTGACGCCCTGGATGGCGACGTCATCGATCGGAGCACCGTTGGCGCGCTCCTCCTCGAGGGCGAGGGTAACGCCAATGACGGGGGCGGAAACATAGGGGTGGGTGTTATAGAACTCCAGGTGGCGCTTAAGCGCGGCAATCTGGTCATCCTTGCTGGTGTAGAGCTTCTTGATCGCAGGGATCATTGCGAAGCACCAGCCGCCGTTCTGCATACGCTCGTAGTTCCACGAGCCCTGAAGGAACTGATGACGGAAGCAAACCTTCTTACGGTCAGCCTTGGTGAGCTGAATCTTGTTCTCTGCCATATGTATCACTCCCCTCCTACTCGTAATCGTTCAGAATGTCGCCGAGCGGGTCGCCGGAGCCACCGCCCGTGCCGCCACCCTGCTTGGCCAGATCCTTAAGGCCAAGGTAGATGAGGGCAAGGGAGATGCCGATGAGGCCAAGGGCGATCAGCGTGAGCTGAGGGATGGCAGCAAGGACAAAGCCGAGGATGAAGAACGGCCAGGTCTCCTTGGTGGCCATCATGTTGATGACCATGGCGTAACCGACGGAAGCGACCATGCCGCCGCCGACGGCCATGCCGCCGGACAGCCAGTCGGGCATAGCGTTAAGCGCGTTGGTAACAGCCTCGGCCGGGATAACGCACAGAAGTACTGCCGGGATGGCGATACGAAGGCCCTGCATGAGGATGGCAGCGTACTGCCAGCGCTCGATGCCGGAGAAGTCGCCCTTCTCGGCGCAACCGTCCATGGCGTGAGCGATAGCGGTAGCAATGGTACGGCAGATCATGGTCAGGAACAGACCAGCGACCGACAGCGGGACGGCGACGGCGATGGCCGCGGTAACGGCCTTGGCCGAATCAGTGGCGCCACCGTTGAGGGCGAGCACCATGATGATCGAAGAAGCGACCGAGGCCAGAGCGGCGTCAGGCGCGACGGCGGCGCCGACGTTAGCCCAGCCAAGGGCCATCATCTGGAGCGAACCGCCCAGGAGGATGCCCTCCTGAAGGTGACCGGTTACGAGACCGATAAGCGTGCATGCCACGAGCGGCTGATGGAACTGGAACTCATCCAGAATGCCTTCCATACCGGCAAGCAACGCGACAATCGCAACAAGCAGAATAGTGATTGCAGACATGTATCGGACCCTCCTTTACTATGCTTGAGCGGCCAGTTCGGCCTTAGCTTTCTTCAACATGGCGTCGAGATCCTCGGAGGCATCCGAAGGAACCTTGCGGACCTCGAACTTGACGCCCTTGGCCTTGAGGGCCTCGAGGGTCTTAACGTCGTCATCGCCCATAGCGACGGCGTTGGTGACGACGACCTTGCCCTTGGAGTGAGCCATGGAACCGATGTTGACTTCCTTGATGTCGACGCCGGCCTCGATGGCCTTGAGCAGATCCTGCGGGTTCTCGAAGAGCAGCATGGCCTTGGTGTCACCAAAACGCGTGTCCTTGACGACCTCGGCCATCTTCTTGATGGGCACGACGTTGGCATGGACTCCCGGAGGGGCAGCCTGCTCGATCATGGTCTTGCGGAGCTCGTCGTGAGCAACGCCGTCGGAAACCACGATGATGCGGTTGGGGTTGATCTGCTTGGTCCACGTGGTGGCCACCTGACCATGCAGCAGACGGGTGTCGATACGGACGTGGGCAATCTTGATGTGCCCGTCGCCGATGACCGTTCCCGGAGGGATGGCGCCTGCAGGAGCAGCGGCGGCCGCAGCCGGCTTCTTCTCCTCGGGCTCCAGAGACTCGGGCTTGACGCGCACGCCAGCCTTAGCCTCAGTCACGAGATGTTTTGCGATCGCATGTGCAGTGTTCTTTGCATCAAAGCGCTGCGAATATGCCTCGATGAGCATAGGCAGGTTGACACCGGTGACGATAGCCCAGGAATCATGGCCCTCGATGAGCCCGCTAATCTGGTTGAACGGCGTGCCGCCCCACAGATCAACGAGGAAGAGCACCTGCTCCTGGTCCTCGAAGGAAGCGATTGCTTCCTCGACCTTGGCACGGAAGTCGTCGGGGCCCATGCTCGGCTCGAGCGAGACCACGGCAACAGACGGCTGATCGCCAAAGACCATCGAGCCCGTCTGCTTGATTCCAGCTGCCAAGTCCCCGTGGCTAGCAAGAACAATACTTACCATCACTTAACCTCCTTTTTGTCTACGTAATTCCTACACGACATGAAAGGAGTATACCTGTTTGGTTTGTGGAATTATAGCTAAATTCGTAAAAGGTTGCATTATTTGTTTAAACGTCTAAGTTTGTTACAAGTTGATTACGTTACTGCTTTTTGACTCATTACCCGCCAAGGCGTCGCTCATCAAGCCACGCATTTTACAGATACAAGCAGACTGTTCATTAATATCGATTTTAGGCAAGCGCGAATGCGCTTGTACTGCCGCTACATTGTTCAAACAGGTATGACTTGACTATTTGCGCGACTTATGATCTACGAAACCACTCAAAAAAGTTGCGGTGGAATAGTTCTTGTTTAAGAGCCAGAAGGCTGGATTTAGGAACTATTTCACCGCAACTTATAGGGAATCCTAGACGATGTGGAGGGGGTGAGCGGCATCGACGGCGTCGAGGACGTCGGAAGGGCCGTCGGGGGCAGCGTCTGCCGGTTCCTCGTCGGGGGTCTCGATCTGCTTGATCATGACCTCCTGGCCCTGCAGCAGGTATGTTTCGCCGCTACCGCAATGGGGGCAGGTCTTGCCGTGCTCGACCGTCGCGTAGTCGCGACCGCATGCCGCGCAATGCGTCACGGCCTCGACGGGCTCCACAATAAGCTCCGCGCCCAGCGTGATAGGCTTTTTATCTGCCGCCCAGCGCCAAGCGTCGAGCAGCAAGTCGGGAACGACGCCCGAGACCTCGCCCAGCAGCAGCGTGACGCTCGAAACGCGACGCACGCCATTGGCGCGCGCCACGTTCTCGACATCGCGAATGATGTGATAGACGATTCCGAGCTCGTGCACTTTTAATTCCTTCCGCCGTTCCCGTTATGGCTACTTACTTGCGACCAAATTTGATCTTGATAGCACGCTTAAGCGCATACTTGCCGAGGCTTGGGAGCTTTTGCTCGTATTTGACCATCGTGGAGCACTCGG
>CABRFW010000004.1 GCA_902470265.1 uncultured Collinsella sp. | reverse complement strand
CATTCTCGGGGTTCTAAACGAAGGAGACGATCGCGATGAGCAACAAGAAACTGCCCGAGAATGCAACCAAGACTGAAGGCGCCGAGCTCGCCCGCCGTGGAAGGGGCGAAATATCCACCGCAACGGCGGTGCCCCACGTGAGTTATGACGATCTGCGCCATGCTGACCGCATTACTATCGACGGTCTCGAGGTCTTTGCCAACCACGGCGTGTATCCCGAAGAGAATGCGCTGGGCCAGAAGTTCATCGTGTCCTTGGTGCTCTATGCCGACCTGCGTGCAGCGGGGGAGCACGATAACCTGGACGCTTCGATTGACTACGGCTCGGTGTGCCACGATGTCGATGGCTATCTGCGCGAGCATACGTTTAAACTCATCGAGGCGGCAGCCGAGGGTGTGGCCCAGATGCTGCTGCGTCGTTACCCCTTGCTGCTTGGCGTGCGTGTTAAGCTCGATAAGCCTTGGGCTCCCGTCGGTCTTCCCCTGGCAAGCTGCGGCGTCGAGATCGAGCGCGTGCGCTAACCGGTTCTAATACGTCTCTATGGGCGGCTGCTTGAGCCGCTGCGATAGAGCTCTATTGTTGGGACAGTACGTGTCGAGCAGGGCGTGAAACCGCTGATTGTGGCTTGGCTCGAGCAGGTGGACGAGCTCGTGGGCGACAACCATGCCGAGACACTCGATGGGATAGGCGGCAAGTTCGCGTGCGATGCGAACGGCACCGGATTTGGGCGTGCATGAGCCCCAACGCGTTTTCATGCTACGTACGGAAACGCGGGAAACGGCGACACCCATTGCGATTTCGTACGCGCGTACCATATCGCGCAGCGCCGTGGTGACCTCGGATGCATAGAGTTGGTCGATGCGGGTCTGGAGCTCATCGGACGTCAGGCCGTCGAGGGTTGCGCGCCGCTTGGCCTGTGGGCGTTCGTTCGATTTGTCGGCACCTATAAAACTTGCGAAGGTGGCCTGCTTGGGCCGCGGTGCGGGTGGCTTAAAGTTGTGATCGAGCGCATCTTGTACCGTGATGGGCTTGCCCCAAAGTGCAATGATGGACGAGGGGCTGAGCGGCTCTCGCGCCGTCGCCTGACGTTGCTCGCGCTGGGCAAGCCGGCTGATAATCCAGGCGTTGTTGCGCTTCACAAACGCTTCGATACGCTCGCGGCTGGCGCCGAGCGGTGCACTGGCGTGGACCTCACCGCTCGATGTGACGCGTAGGTTGAAGTTCTTGACGCGCTTTTTGGTAACGACGACGGGGATGGATGTGCCATCCGGTCGGGATACGGTAATCGTAAACTGCTGCGTCAAAAGCGGTCCTTCAGATTGGGGACGGGCCGGCATGTCGACCGTTCGGCATGCCGGCCCGCTCAAGGGATGTGAAATTAATAACGCTCAAAGAAGGCAAGCGCGTTGTCGCTGCAGAGCTTTTGCATCACGGTCTTGCCAAAGTGCTTGGAGAGCATGTTCTGGAACTCGGGCATCATGCTGGCATCGGAGAGGAAGGCGGGCACCGTGGCACCGTCCCAGTCGCCGCCGAGCGCGATGACGTCCTCGCCGCCCAGGTCGAGCCAGTGCTCGATATGTGCCGCCAGCTGGTCGAAGGTGACGTCTGCGGCGGTCTTGTCGGTTGCGTCGTTGGAAAGGAACTCGCTGCAGTAGTTGAGGCCGACGATACCGCCCATGTCGCGAATGGTGCGGAACTGGTCGTCGGTGAGGTTGCGCTTGGCGCCGCAAACCGCACGGGAGTTGGAGTGGCTGGCGACGAAGGGACGCGTGGCGTGGGCGACAACCTCGTCAAAGCACTCGTCGTTGAGGTGGGAGACATCGAGTACCATGCCGGCGTGCTCCATCTGCGTAAGTGCCTCGATGCCGGCGGCGGTGAGGCCGGCGTGGGTATCGTGTCCGCTCGCGAGCGGTCCCTGCGCATTCCAGCTGAGCGATGACATGAGTACGCCCAAGCTCTTGAGCACCTCGATCAGCGCGGGGTCCTCGGCAAAGAACGTGGCGTTTTCGATGGTGTGGATGCAGGCGACCTTGCCGTCTTTGAGCGCGGGGCGAATGTCTGCCGCGCTGCGTACGTTGACCATGCGGTCGTGGTTGAGCATTGCCTGGCCGCTCATATGCGCCATGATCTGCGCCTGGAAGCGCGCGGCGTGGGCGGTGGGAATCTCATCGGGGACAAACGTGGCGAAGCACTGTGCCCATGGCGTGTTGCCGATCTTTGCGAGCGAGATGGCGCAGGCGTTGCCCTCGATGAGGTCGAAATCTTGCGGATGCGTTTCGTCGCCGGGGAAATAACCGTCGGTGCCGGCGGTAAAGCGCAGGTCGAGATCGAGCGTGGCCCAGCCGATGCGGTCGGCGGTGTCGCAGTGTAGGTCAAATACGGGATATGCCATGGTTCCTCCGGTTGCAGCGTTTCTTTGCAAACTGTCATTGAATTGTATGACTAGGGTATAGTTAGCGCCATATGTTCATGGCGGCCCGTGTTGTGCGCCGCCCTTATTACGGAGGTTACCATGTCCAACCAGGGCAAGAAGGTCAAGACCCATTATCGCGGCACGCTCGATGACGGCACGCAGTTCGATAGCTCCTACGATCGCGGCGAGCCGCTGGAGTTCACCTGCGGCGCCGGTCAGATGATCAAGGGCTTCGACGCCGCTGTTGTCGACATGCAGGTGGGCGAGAAGAAGACCGTGCACATTCCTGCTGCCGATGCCTACGGCGAGCACAATCCCGAGATGGTTATTACCTTCCCGGCCGAGCAGGTTCCCAACATCGAGCAGATCGAGAAGGGCATGAAGCTCTTCCTGTCCACGCCGAGCGGCATGCCTGTCCCCGCCGTCGTCATCGACGTAACGCCCGAGGCTGTGACGCTCGATGCCAACCACGAGCTTGCCGGCAAGGATCTCAACTTTGATATCGAGCTCGTCGAGGTCGAGGGTTAGAGCATGCCTGAGCGCTTGGTTTCGACGACATGCTTGGGAAATCTCAACGATCCGTCCTATGAACTTCTGCTTCGCCGGAAGCTGGGCGGCGTCTTTGAAGTTGACGAGCTACTGCTCGATTGGGACCAGGCTGATGTATGCGCGTTTGTGGGCGTGACGGAGCTGGGGCGCACGGTCGATGTTCGGCTGGATACTGCCGACGGCGGTCGTTTTGTCGACGGCGACGTGCTCGCCGTCGACCGTTCGGGCGTGGTGCCCGTGGCGGTTGTCGTGCGCCTGCGCAGCGCCGAGGTTTATTTGGTCGAAGTTGACCGCATGGACCCGATTGCGCTCGCGCATGCGTGCTGGGAGATCGGCAATATGCATGCGCCGCTTTTTCGAGGCGATTCGGACGAGTATACCGTGCGCATGTATACGCCGGTGCAGCCTGTTTTGGGCCGCATGCTCCGGGGTGTCGAGGGCGTTCGGCTCTCGACGGTTACCCGTGAACTCGATTCGGACCGGCGCTTTGCGTCGAGTGCGGCGGATGCCGTTGTGAGTATGGCACCAGACTTTACGATCGTAAAGAAGGCGCGCGGTTAACGTGCGTATAAGTAAGGCGGACTTTGAGAGACAACTATTCAAAGTCCGCCTTTCTGTTGATGAGATGCTGTGGGGGAGCATATGGGTCTTGAAGGAATCAAGCTGATTGCATGCGATTTGGACGGCACGTTGCTGCATCCGGGGGAGCGCGAGCCGCGTTCCGAGGCCTTTGAGCTCATCGATGAGCTGCATCGTCGCGGTATCGTGTTTATGCCGGCGAGCGGCCGTCAATATGCGAGCTTGCGCTATCTGTTTGCCCCGGTGGCCGATGAGCTCGCCTATGTATGCGAAAACGGAGCCCTGGTGATGAGCGAGGGACGTGCCGTTGTCAAGCGTTCCATGGAGCGTAGCCTTGCTATGGATATCGCGAATGCCGTGGTTGCGTATCCCCATGCCGACGTGACCCTTTCGTGTGAGGGACACCTCTACACCATGAGCGGCAACGATGCGTTCGTCGATCATTTGCGCTATGAGGTCCACTGCGATGTGGCGGTGGTCGCCCGCCCCGAGGACATCGACGAGGACGTCATTAAGATTGCCTTCCAGACGCCCGAGGTGGATCAGCCGGCGGCCCTGGAGTATTTTGAGCGCCTCTTTAGCGACCGTGTTGACGTGATGACGTCGGGAACCGAATGGACGGACTTTATCGGTTTCGGTTCGGGCAAGGGCTCCGCGCTTGCCGATTACGGTCGTGCCCTGGGTATTTCGCCCGATGAGATGATGGCGTTTGGCGACAATGAGAACGATCGCGACATGCTCAACGTCGTGGGCCATCCCTATCTGATGGAGAGCTGCAACCCCTCTATGCGTGGCATTAACGACCGCGTCCGCTACGTGCGCACGGTCGAAGAAGAGCTGCGTCGTCTACTTGCTGAGTAGACATTTGGGACATGTCTAGGAATCTACTTTTTGCTGCAAAGTGCGGAAAGGTGGATTTTAAGGCATGTTCCAAACATCTACCGGCAGTCGGGGCAGAGACCCTCGAAGATGGTGTAGTGCGACGTGACGTGCCAGCCGATTTGCTCGGACGCTTTGGCGTCGAGCTGGGCATCGAAGGGGAGCGGTACGTCGATGACGCGGCTGCATGAGGTGCAGATGATATGTGCGTGCGGCTCGATCGTGCGATCGAAGCGGCTGCCGCCCGGCGTCTTGATGGAGAGGATCTCGCCGGCGTCGGCCAAGAGATTGAGGTTGCGGTAGACCGTACCGCGGCTGATTTTGTCATCCTGCGCGCGCACGACGTTGTAGATTTCGTCGGCGGTGGGATGGTTGTAGCTTTGGCGCACGGCGTCAAGAACCAGCTTTCGCTGCTTGGTATTCCTTCTTTGCACCGCCATGCGCCTCGCCTCTTTTCTATCAACGGTCGTAGGTAAATGATACCGTATTTAGCACACAATACTAATAATGAGGACTGAAACCGTCTTCATTGGCAAGTGGGGCTCGGGCCTGGGCATCTACAAGGCGAAAACGCGTTCCCATGCGCTCGTAGGAGGCATGAAGTGCCTCGAGATGAGATAGGATGTCTGCCGGAGCTCCCTGTATCTCCATCTCGACTGAGCCGTCTTCCATGTTACGCACCCAGCCGGTGAGCGCGCGTGCCTGCGCGAGGTTGGTGTTGGTAAAGCGGAAACCGACGCCCTGGACCTGCCCCTCCCACCGCAGGAAATAGCGCTGCGGGGCGTCTTGAGTGGCCTCGTCACTTGCGAGCACGGTGAGCCTACGGCGCAGCTCGAGCTCGACGCCAGAAGGCTTTTGGGGTTCGCGGCCGCCGCCGGCGACGCTGGAGAAGAACGTATCGAAGAAGCCCATCGCTATGCCTGCTTGCCTGCGTCGGCCGGGAAGGTTATGCCGGCCTGCTGGCGCACGGCATCCATGATGCGCAACGAGACAAGCGTGACATCGCGGTAGTGTCCGAGCTCGTGACGTCCTGCCGGCGTTTCCCAAATCTCATCTTTGACGTGATGAACGCCGTTGATGGCGGTGATAAAGTCGGCGAGCTCGTATTCCATCGTGTTGCTCGATTTGGGCAGGTCGAGCACGCGGCCGTTGTCGCCCTGTTCGCGCGGTGCCTCGGTCGCCGAGCCGCGTGCGACGTCGCCGCGATAGTCGATGCGGACGTTGCGGGGCGTGGACAGATGGTCGATCTGGATAGTGCCGCGCTCGCCTTCGATCTGCGAGGGCAGCAGGTCATTTGTTATTTTGGAGTGCGCGAGCTCGACGGAGATACGGCCGCCGCCGTAGCTGGCGAGGATGGAACCGCAGCCGTCGATGGGGCCGTGCGTGAGCTGTCGCGTGGTGGGGTCGAGCAGAGTAGCCATGCTCGTAAGGCCGGAGGGCATGCCGAAAATCTCGACCATGGGCTCGACGGTGTAGACGCCAATGTCCATGAGGGAACCCGATGCCATATTGCAGTCGAAGATATTGGTGGCGCGTCCCGCGAGAATCTCGTTATAGCGCGAGGAATATTTGCCAAAGCGCAATGAGGCACGGCGGATGGGGGCGATCTCGCCCAGGGCGTCCTCGATGGCGTGGAAGGCGGGGTCGTGGAGGGGACGCATGGCCTCGAGGGCCACGACACCTGCTGCCTCGGCAGCGCGGAAGACTTCCAGCGCCTGCGCTTCGGTGGCACAGAAGGGTTTCTCGACGATGACGTGCTTGCCACCGGCGATGCAGGCAAGGGCCTGCTCGTGATGGAGCGCGTTGGGGCTGCCGATATAGACGGCGTCGACGTCGGCAGCGGACGCAAGCTCGTCAAGCGCGGTGAAGTTACGCTCGCCGCCGTGCTTAGTGGTGAAGGCGGTACCGCGATTGGCATCGCGCGAGAGCGTGCCCACAAACGCGGCTTGGTCGTTGGCGTTGACGACCTGGATAAAGTCGTCGGTAATCATGGATGTGCCGATGGTCGCTATACGCAGCATGTATCCCCCTCGTGCCGTTCGGTTTACAGGATGAGTGTAGCGCGAGGGGGCAGGAAATAGCGTGTGAAAACGCCGTTACAGGTCGCTCTCGTTAAAGCCGGCGTCGATATCGAGGTTGCTGCCGTCGGCCGCCGTGGTGGCAAGCTCGTCGCAGCGCTCATTGAGCTCATGGCCGGCGTGGCCCTTAACCCAGATGAACTCCACTTTGTGCTTGCTCTTTGCGGTGAGCAGGCGCTCCCACAGATCGCGGTTCTTGACGGGCTGCTTGTTGGCGGTCTTCCAGCCGCGTTTTTTCCAGCCGTCGATCCAGTGCTTGTTGAAGGCGTTGACGACGTACTGCGAATCGGAATGGACCTCGACGTCGCAGGGGCGGTTGAGCGCCTCGAGCGCCACGATGACCGCCATGAGTTCCATGCGGTTGTTGGTGGTCTTGGCGTAGCCGCGTGAAAGCTCGGAGGTGAAGGTCTTGCCGGCGGGGTTGGTGTATTTGAGCACGGCGCCGTAGCCGCCGCGTCCCGGATTTGATCGGGCCGAGCCGTCGGTGTAGATGATGACCTTCACATGGTTCCTTTCGTTGGGTACGTTTCGTGTGAGTGACCATTGTAGCGCCGCATTCGCCGAGAGCTAGCAATCTACCATATCTACCCCGTCCTCTGATGGCTGGTTTTCTTGGATGATGCGGTCGAGCTCGTCGAGGTATTGCTGCAACAGGGAAGAGGGCTTGCGTTCATCGTGCATGATATAGCCTACGTGCATCGTCGGGGCATCTGCCAGCGGAATCGATGCCATGCCCCATTGCATTTCGTTTGAGAGCACGCCGGTGGAGAGCGTGTAGCCGTTCGAGGTGATCAGCAGGTTGGTGAGCGTGCCGCGGTCAGAGACTCGAATGTTGCGGTCGCAAGGGATATAGCTAAAAGGTTCCTCGGCGTAATAGAAGGAGTTCGAGGTGCCTTGCTCAAAGCTGTAGCGCGTATATGGTGTGAGGTCGGCAAGGGACAGCTGCGGGCGGCGGGCAAGCGGGTGGCGCTCGCTAACGAAGACGTGGACCGTCGCGTCGAATAGGGGATGGAAGCTCGCGCGCGCATCGGCAAAAGCCTTCTGCAGAACGCGGACGTTAAAGTCGTCCAGATAGAGGATGCCGATGTCGCTGCGAAACGCGCGGACGTCATCGATGATCTGCGATGTGGTGGTCTCGCGCATGATGAACTCGAACTTGCTGTCGCGGCAGCGCTCGACCACGTTGACAAAGGCCTCGACCGAAAAGGCGTAGTGCTGGGCGGAGATGGCGAGGCGGGCTTGCGGGGTGCCGCCGTCCTCGTAGCGCGCCTCGAGCATGTCGGCCTGCTCTACGACCTGGCGCGCATAGCCCAAAAGCTCGGTGCCGTCGTTGGTGAGCGTGACGCCGCGGCTGGAGCGCGTAAAGATCTCCAGGTGGAGCTCCTGTTCCAGGCTTTTGACGGCGTTTGAGATGTTGGACTGAGCGGTATAGAGGCGCTGAGCTGCGGCGTTAATTGAGCCGGACTCTGCCACGGCAATCAGAAAACGAAGCTGCTGAAGGGTCATCGACGCCATCCTTTCGATTGCTATCTATAAAACCGATAACAGGTTAGCGCTTTTAAGTGATTGACCGAGCGAAACAATGCTCGTACTATTCAAAACACACAAAGGCGGTAGGTAATTAAACCAACCACAGAACCGGGATGCGAAAGGAGGCCCGCATATGAATTGCTTACCAAGACGAATGCCGGGCTCCTGTTTGCGCCCGTCGGCGTGATCAGGAGACAGCGACTTACTTCTCTCTTTTTATTTACTTTTGTTCGATCAAGGAGATCATCATGAGCCAGTTCATCAACAACCCCGAGCACACCTTTGGTTTCGATACCCTGCAGCTTCACGTTGGCCAGGAGAGTGCCGATCCTGCATCCGACTCCCGCGCCGTGCCTATCTACCAGACCACGAGCTATGTGTTCCGCAACTCCCAGCACGCCGCCGACCGCTTTGGTCTTGCCGACGCCGGTAACATCTACGGCCGTCTGACCAACTCCACCCAGGGCGTCTTCGAGGACCGTATCGCCGCACTCGAGGGTGGCGTGGCAGGTCTCGCCGTCGCCTCCGGTGCTGCTGCTATCACCTATACCCTGCAGGCTCTTGCCCAGGCCGGTGACCACGTGGTGGCTCAAAAGACCATCTACGGCGGTTCCTACAACCTGCTGGAGCACACACTCTCCCAGTTTGGTGTCGAGACCACCTTCGTCGATGCCCACAACCTGGACGAGGTCGAGGGCGCCATCAAGGACAACACCACAGTCATCTATCTCGAGACGCTCGGTAACCCCAACTCCGATATTCCCAACATCGACGCCATCTCCGAGGTCGCCAAGAAGCATGGCCTGCCGGTCGTCGTCGATAACACCTTCGGCACTCCGTATCTGTTCCGTCCGCTGGAGCATGGCGCCAACATCGTCGTTCACTCCGCAACTAAGTTCATTGGCGGCCACGGTACCTCGCTGGGCGGTGTGATTGTCGATGGCGGCAACTTCGATTGGAAGGCGAGCGGCAAGTATGCGCAGATCGCCGAGCCCAACCCCTCCTACCATGGCGTCTCGTTTGCCGAGGCCGCCGGCCCTGCCGCCTTCGCGACCTATGTCCGCGCCATCCTGCTGCGTGACGAGGGCGCTTGCATCAGCCCGTTTAACGCCTGGATCTTGCTCCAGGGCACCGAGACCCTGTCGCTGCGTGTCGACCGCCATGTCGAGAACACCAAGAAGGTCGTTGAGTTCCTGGTTGGCGACAGCCACGTCGCCAAGGTGAACCACCCGAGCCTGTCTGAGCACCCCGATCACGAGCTCTATCAGAAGTACTTCCCCAACGGTGGTGCCTCGATCTTTACCTTTGAGATTAAGGGTGGCCAGGAGGCAGCTTGGAAGTTCATCGATCATCTGCAGGTCTTCTCGCTGCTCGCCAACGTGGCCGACGTCAAGTCGCTCGTCGTGCACCCGGCTACGACTACGCACTCCCAGCTCTCTGCCGAGGAGCTCGCCGAGCAGAACATTACGTCCTCCACGATCCGTCTTTCCATCGGTACCGAGAACGCCGAGGACATCATTTGGGATCTGAAGCAGGCCTTCGCCGCGCTGGACGAGTAAGGCGACTTGTGCAAGGACCCCTTGCGATTCGATAGGTATAACTGCATAAAATGCCTGCTCAAGGCGCCTGTGCGAACAATGGTTGCGCAGGCGCCTTTTTTGCATAGGCAGGGCGCAAAAACAGGGTTTTTGACATGCTTTATGCATTCGAGTTGTGGAAAACTCCTGTTGAGAGGATGTGAGTTTTACGCAATTGACGTGCGCCTTTTGAGTAAAACCGCAGGTCGCGATTTGCTCGGGGTACTATGCAGCGCGATCGAATCACACGCAGCTCAAACGCAGCAAAAACGCACTACGGAGGTTTCCAGCTACATGAGGATCGATTCACGAAAACCGAAAGCCGCCGCCCTTTCCGCCGCTCTGACCGTGGCACTTTTGGCGTGCGCCGGTGCAACTGATGCCCACGCGGCAACACTGTCCGACACGGTTGGATCCACGCCGTCCGAGACGACGCTGGTGCAGCCCGTCGACTATCGCAGCGACGGCTTTGGCTCCATGCAGGAGTGGAATGCCTCGATGGAGGCCAAGCGCGATTCCCTTGAGATGCGTGCTCAGATCATCATGAACATGTACGGTGACTATGCCACCGATGACGAGCGCGCTGTACTGCAGAGTTGTATCGACGGTGCGGGCAGTCTTTTGACGATGGAGGAGGTCGACGCGAAGTCGACCGAGCTCGACGAGCTGCGCACTGCACTTGAGGATGCCAAGCGCGAAGCGCTCGAGGTTGCTGCCGCCGAGGCGGAGGCTGCCGAGGCCGCCCAGGCTTCGTACTACAACGCCGGTTACACTCCGTCCTACGCGTCTGCCGCGTCCTACGCGAACGGATCGGGCCTGACGCGCTCTGCGGGTGTCAATAACTACAACGGTCGCCGCGAGACCTATTACAGCAGCAATGTGCTTTATCACTATCGCACGGGCGAATGGACTCAGGATTCTGAGGGCTTCTGGCGCGATTCCGACGGCTATTACGTTGTTGCCGCGGGCGATATGGCCCAGGGCTCGACCTTTACGGGCTCCAAGGGCGATTGCAAGGTCTATGACTCCGGCTGCGCTGCCGGAACCACTGACTACTACACCGGTTGGTAATTTTTCTGCATCACGGATATTTGGCGGACGGGCGTCTTTACCGAGCTTTAGGGCAACGTAAGGACGTCCGTTCTATGTATGCGTTTGAGTTAACAGAGCCCTTACCGTGGCGGTACGCTGGGCGTATGGATGCGGGGCACACTGGTTCTTGAGAAATAAGGTCTTTCTCTTGGAGGAAGTGGTCTTGTGAATGCTCGAGATATCGCCGTTGCCGCCGTCGCGTTGATGCTTGGCTGCCTTGGTCCCACGGCCGCGCTCGTCGCGGGCATTCAGGGGACATGCGGGGCTGCTCCTATCGTGGTCGGCGCGCTGATCGCGGCCACGCTGCTGGGAAGTGCAGGTGTAGTCCTTTGTCGCGACGATGAGGACCAGGCGTCGGAGTCGCAGCTCTAACCGTTGTGAAGCTGATTTTTGGCCAAAGATGAAAAAGGAAGCCGCCGCGAGGGGAGTGCCCCTTGCGGCGGCTTTGCCATTGGATCTGCTGGCTACAGTATGCCGAGCACTACCAGCTGCTTTCTATTTCGCGAATCCTCTGGTAGAGCCAATCGTTTTGCGGCACTTGGATATCGTGTTTGGCGGCCAGGCGGCAAATGGTGCCCGCGAACTCCTCGACTTCGGTTTTTCGTTGTGCGATGCGGTCCTGCGCCATCGAGGGCATACCGGCGAGGTCGATTCCCTCGATGAGGTGCACCATTTGCGTCAGGTCTGCCTCGGTCAGCTCAACGCCCTCGGCGTTGGCAACCGCAAGCGTCTCGCGCATGGCGGAGACAAAACAGCGGCGCTGCTCGGAGCCCGGCTCCGTGGCGCTTCCGTAGGTCCCGCCGTAGGCCATGCAGGTCTGGTTGATGCCGTCGTTGAGCATGAGTTTGGCCCACATGCGGTGCGCAATGTCGCTCTCGACGGTATGGGCGATGCCGCAGCGCGTATAGAGCTCGTCGATGGCGGTAACGGTTGCGGGCTTGGTGCCCGCTGCCGCGCCAAAGCGAATCTCGCCCGCATTGGTAAAGGTGAGCTCTCCGTTGAGGAACACGGCGTCCATGCCTTGGCAGATACCCAGGACGGTGTGCTCCCAGCCAAAGCGCTCGGCAATCTTTTGCTCGCTCGTAATGCCGTTGCACAGCGAGGCGATGAGCGTGTTGGGTCCCACGACACGCTCCATAGTCTTGAGTGCTTGGTCGAGACCGGTGGTCTTGACCGTCAGGATGACCAGATCGGCGGGCGCTGCCTCGCTGGCGCGGACGGACGTGAGATCGCAAGGCTTTCCGTTGACGGTGAGCACATCGCCCGCGTGACGCTCAAAACGGGCGTCATCCATAACGTATTCGACGGCGTCATTGCCGAGGGCCTGGGCAATCATGCTGCCGTAGAGCAGGCCGACGCCGCCCTTGCCGATAAAGGCGACCTTGTTGATCTGCATGTGAATCATCTCCTCATATAAAAGGCGCCCGCGTAAGGGGCGCCTGATGGATTGTATGCTGCCGGGGTGATTGATGGGTGCGCGGGGCGGCTGTTATAAAAAAGAAACGTTTGCCTGGACGTTACACTGCGGGGCAGACCGCAAAGACGCGGGCGGGGTATCCGACGCCATCGCGGACCTTGGGGAAGGTGCAGAAGATGACGGCGCTCGTGGCTGGAAGCTCGTTTAGATGGTCCATGACTTCGATCTGATAGCGGTCGACCGAGAGGATGTACTGTTCGCCGGGGTAGGGGTAGGCGTCCTCACGCGTGGTCACGCTCGCCGGATCGGTGTCAGCCGGTTCGTGGCCGATGGCGTCGATGTTGCGCTCTTCAACGAGCCACTTGATGGCGTCGAGGTCCCAGCCGGGGTAGTGGGGCTGGCCGTCCTCGTCCTTGTTTTCGAGGTCGGCGAGCTTGGACCAGTCGGAGCGGAAGGCGACGAAAGCGTCCTCGGGAATGCGACCGTGCTCATCCTCCCAGGCTTTGAGGTCCTCGACGGTCAGGACGTAGTCGGGATTCGCGGCGCACTCCTCGTGCTTGTCGATCACGCAGAGCGGATGCATAAATTCGATGGGTTCAATCTCTCCAAGGGAACGACCCTCGACATGGAAGTGGCGCGGCGCGTCGACGTGGGTGCCGTACTGCGAGGCGACCGAATACTGGAAGCAACGCATGGGCGCGAGCATGTCCTTGGACGTGCCGGGCAGGTAGTCGAAGAGCTTGGTGGACTCAAATGGCTTAAAGCCAAACCAGTGCGGGGTGTCGCACGAGAGCGTGTGGGTGAGGTCGACCCAGCGATAATCGGTGCTTTTGAGCTGGGATGCGAGATTCCAAAGGTCGAGCGCGGGCATGGGTGACTCCTTTCATCGGGCTTTTTGCTGATGTTAAAGCGGTGCCGTGACAGCTCGATTTCTGCTGCGTTACGATACGTTCTCGATTGCGATTCCACGATGTTTCGGCTGCGTGACCATTGTGTTTCGCCTTGCCGGGGCACTGATGGCGAAGGGAGGGGCCGTGCAATACCGCGTTGACCCCAAAAGCGGCAACCGTATCTCGGCGTTGGGGCTGGGCTGCATGAGGTTTCCCGGCGCGCCGGGACGCCCGGATGCGAAGACAGCCGACGCCATCGTCTCCCGTGCGGTGGAGCAGGGGATTAACTACCTGGACACGGCCTATCTCTATCCCGGCAACGAGGCTTGCGTGGGCGCTTCGCTTGAGCGCCTGGGCTTGCGCGACCAGGTTTTGCTCGCGACCAAGCTGCCGCATGCTTCATGCAAAAGCGCGGAGGATTTCGATCGGTTTTTCGACGAGCAGCTGCGCCGCCTGCAGACCGACCATATCGACTACTACCTCATGCACAACATTACCTCGCCCACCCAGTGGGAGCGCGTGGTGGCGTTGGGTATCGAGGACTGGATTGCGCACCAAAGGGCTGCGGGGCGTATTCGCCAGATAGGCTTTTCGTACCACGGCAGTGCGGCGGACTTCCTCACGATGCTCGACGCGTATGACTGGGATTTTTGCCAGATCCAGTACAACTACGCTGGAGAGCGTTACCAAGCGGGAACGGCGGGACTCATGGCAGCCGCCGAGCGCGGGCTCGCGGTGTTTGTGATGGAACCGCTTTTGGGTGGACGCCTGGCGGGCAAGCTGCCTCCGCGGGCCCGCGCCGTGCTCGATGACGTACTCGATCCATACCTGAAGACGCCGGCTGCTTGGGGACTTTCGTGGGTGTGGAACCATCCTCAGGTCACGATGCTGCTTTCGGGCATGACCGATACCGCACAGGTGGACGAGAACGCGGCATTGGCGGATCGCGCACTGCCGAATTCGATGACGAGAGAGCAGCTCGATACCATCGCACGTGTGCTGGGAGAGTTTGAGAAATCGAATCGCGTGCCCTGTACGGGGTGCGGCTACTGCATGCCGTGCCCCAAGGGCATCAATATTCCCGGCTGCTTTGGCGCCTACAACGCGAGCTATGCGCATAGTTGGTTTACGGGGCTGTCTCAATACTTTACGGCGAGCGCGGTACGGACGAGTGAGCCCAAGTTGGTGAGCAATTGCGTCAAATGCGGCAAATGCGCACGTCACTGCCCGCAGCACATCGATATTCCCGAGCGCTTGGACGACGTACGCCGACGTTTCCAGCCTGGCCCCGTAACGGCCGCGCTTAAAGCCTTTTGCAAAACGCGTTCCTCATGACCCTTTTATATCTTGCGGTGGAATAGTTCCTGTTTGCGGCAGAATGGGGCTTAAACAGGAACTATTTCACCGCAACTGAAGGGGGCTGTCGTGGGCCATCGGGATTCATATGATGATTTGCGCGAGGTTCGTTGGGGCGTTTTGGGCGCTGGGCACATTTCGCATCGATTTGCATCGTCGCTCAAGAAGGTCGACGGGGCACGGCTGGTGGCTGCGGCCGGCCGCACTCCTTCGCATGTTGAGGAGTTTTGCGGGGCGTTTTCGATTGAAGCCGCGCACAGTTATGCCACGGCTGACGATAGCGGCGATGCGGCTTATGATGCGCTGATTGCCGATCCCGATGTCGACGCAATCTACTTGGCTCTTCCACATGGCATGCATGCGCATTGGGTCTGTCGGGCACTGCGCGCGGGAAAGGCCGTGCTGTGCGAAAAACCGGCCGTTTTGAGTGAGGAAGAGGCTCTATCGATTGCCTCCACCTCTCGCGAGCGCGGCGTACTGTTTATGGAGGCGATGAAGAATCGGTTTTGTCCGATGCATACTCGCGTGAAGGGTTTGCTTACGTCGGGCGAGCTCGGCCGTATCGTCTCGATCGAAAGCGTGCAAAAACTCGATTATGGTGAGCCGCCTTCGAGTTATCTGCTCGATCCGTTGCAGGGTGGCTGTCTATATGACATGGGCTGCTACGCGGTCGGGTGGTTTGAGGATCTGCTTGCGGGTGCGTGCGATGTTTCGTCTCGTGAAGTCCGCTGGCGTGACGTATCGGGCGGCCGCGTGGATTGGGCCGATGAGATCCATATGAGTGTCGGCGGTATACCCATTCATATGGTGTGCGACGGCAAAGCGGCATATGGAAGCCGCTTAACGATTGCCTGCGAGCGGGGCTCGGTGGAAATCGAGCGCCTCCATCGCCCCGAGCTCGCCCATGTGAAGTACTCCGACGGACGAATGCTCGAAATCAATGCCCAGTTTGAGGTCGATGATTTCTACGGCGAAATTCAGCATGCGACGCAGCTCGTCCAGACGGGAGAGCTTGAAAGCCCCGTTATGCCTCTTGCCGCCACGCAGCGCTGCGCGCAGATTATCGATGCGATTCGCTTGACGCTCTAGGCTGCGGTGCTGGTGCTCTAGGGGGGCTCGGCGGACCGTGCCCCTGATGCCCCTTTTATATCTTGCGGTGGAATACGGTCTGTTTGCGCCAAAATAAGGCACCAATAGACCGTATTTCACCGCAACTGATGAAGAGGGAGTTGGAGATGCTGACGATCGGGTGTCATCTTTCGACGACGAAGGGCTATCGGGCAATGGGGGAGACGGCGCTGTCCATTGGCGCCAATACCTTTGCGTTCTTTACGCGCAACCCGCGCGGTGGCAAGGCAAAAGACCTTGACATGGATGACGTGGCGGCTCTGCGCGAGCTTATGGCACAAAACGACTTTGGACCGCTGGTGGCGCATGCCCCGTATACCTATAACCCCTGCTCCGCTAAGGAGCGGGCGCGGGAGTTTGCCTTGGAGGCTATGGCGGAAGATTTGCAGCGTCTGGAAGCACTGCCCGGCAACTACTACAACTTCCATCCCGGTGCGCATGTGGGACAGGGGGCAGACGCCGGCATTCAGATGATTGTCGACACGCTGTGCCAGGTGATGTTTGAGGGGCAGCAGACGACGGTATTGCTCGAGACCATGGCGGGTAAGGGCACTGAGGTGGGCCGTAGCTTTGAAGAGCTGGCGCGCATTATCGAGGGCGTTGCCGCCAAGTGCCCAGAGCTGTCCGATAAGCTGGGCGTTTGTTTGGACACCTGCCATGTGAGCGATGCTGGCTACGACATCATCCATGATCTGGACGGCGTACTCGACGAGTTCGACCGCGTGGTGGGTATCGATCGCTTGCATGCCGTACACATCAACGATTCGAAGAACCCTTGTGGCGCCCATAAAGATCGTCACGAGTGCATCGGCAAGGGATACCTTGGCAGCGAGGAATTTGGTGGCGGTATGCAGGCTATGCAGAATATTGTATCGAATGACCACTTGCGTTCGCTGCCGTTTATTTTGGAGACTCCGAACGAACTTGCAGGTTATGCAGCTGAAATTAGACTATTAAGGTCATTGCAGCAGTAATGACTGTCACAAAGTAGAGTATTCCATTCACGTTATGGGTTTGTTTCAATCAGTTTTCTCATTGCAGATTCGTAATTCCGGGTGCATAATAGCCAACAGTTTTTGCAGACCTCTGAATCAAACGAGGTCACCGGAAGGAGACTGATTATGAAGCTCAAGAAGCTTGGCGCATTTGCAGCCACGGGCGCCATGGCGCTTGCCCTCGCACTGACGGGCTGCGGCTCGTCCAACGCCACCTCTGGTTCCGATGCCGGTTCCAGCAGCTCTGATGACGTGAAGGTCGAGAAGGTCGACGGCTCCAAGGAGTATGCACTCGTCAAGGACGGTACGCTCACCGTCGGCACCTCTGCCGAGTACGCGCCGTTTGAGTACAAGGATGACAACGGCGATTACCAGGGCTTTGACCTTGAGCTCATCAAGGCTATCGGCGACAAGCTGGGCCTGGATGTCGAGTACGTCAACAACGACTTCGACACGCTCGTCCCCGGCGTTGCTTCGGGCGCCAAGTACGACGTCGCCATCGCGGCTATCACTGACACGCCCGAGCGTGAGAAGGAAGTCGCTTTCTCCGACTCTTACTACATGGACGATCAGGCTATCGTGACCAAGGTCGATAACACCGACATCACGGCCGACAACTACAGCGAGAAGCTCAACAACGCCGACGCCACGATCATCGTCCAGTCTGGCTCGACTGCCGAGGCCTTTGCCCAGGAGAACTTCCCCAAGGCAAAGATCGTCCCCTACAAGGACGCTACCGAGTGCTTCAGCGCCCTGCAGTCCGATAAGGGCGACGCCGTGGTCACCAACCGCTCCGTCGCCAGCCAGCTGACCGCCGAGCAGTTCAACACCTGCCAGACCATCAAGCAGATCAGCACCGGCGAGGAGTACGCCATCGCCATCAACCAGGGCAACACTAAGCTCAAGGACGACATCAACCAGGCTATCAAGGACCTGACCGATGACGGTACCGTTGACGCCCTTATGGCTAAGTACAACATCAAGTAAAATAGCTACTTGATTGCACGCGGGCCCTTTCCGTTTTGGCGGAGAGGGCCTTTGCGTTTCTTGAATGGGCGTCATCCCGCCCCGTTATGTCGGCAACTTAAACGTTAGGAGCCACCTTGTCTCGATTGAACCAAGGAGCCATGGGCAAGAGCCATCCACTGCCCTCGATGCTCCAAAAGCTGGCCTGTGCCCTGGCTGTGGTGCTCGCCCTGGTATGCGCGGGGGCCTGCGTGCCCTCGACTGCTCAGGCACTTGAGACCGCAAAGATTACCGCCCGACCCAATACCGGTTCGGGTAGCGACGTGGTCGGTGGCACCGAGACTCGTATCACCTGGGAGGTCCAGGCCGATGCCGACGAGGAACTGAGCGGTCTTTCGCTGACGTTTGCCGATGGCACGACCTTTGGTGCGGACGACACGCGTCTGACGATGCTCTCGGGCGATGACCTTATGGACCGTACGCCCATGAAGCCTACGTGCAAGGTCGACGGCCAGACGCTCAAGATCGATTTTGGCGAGACGGCTCCGGCCGGCGGCTATTTCCGCGTCGAGGTCTACGGCGTGACCTTCCCCGTCGAGGGCGGCGACGAGGCCTTTAGCGGCACCTACACTTTGGCCGATGGTTCGACCAAGAAGATCTCCAAGATTCCGTCGGTGGAGATCAAGGGCGTGACGGCATTCGATAACTTCCTGGCCGACCTTAAGGAGCAGCCGTGGGTCGAGGCATGGAATTCCAACATGTTCCTGCGCCTGTTCCTGAACCCGGTCATTTTGGTCCAGAGCCTGCCGATCGTCTTCAAAGGCTTCCTCATGTCGCTCTCGATCGTGCTCGTGGCGTTTCCGCTGGCAATTCCCTTTGGCTTTGCCCTGTCGCTCATGCGCATCTCCAAGTCGCGCATCCTGCGTTGCCTTGCCGGCATCTATGTGAATATCATCCGTGGTACGCCGGCGTTCCTGCAGATCTACATCGCGTTCTTTGGCCTGCCGCTGGCCGGCGTCAAGGTTGACGACTATGTGTTGGGCGTCATCGTCATGGCCATGAATTCGTCTGCCTATCTGTGTGAGATTTTCCGTGCCGGTATTCAGTCGATCCCCAAGGGCCAGAACGAGGCTGCGCGTTCGCTGGGCATGAACGCGTTCCAGACGCTGCTCTATGTCATGATTCCGCAGACGTTCCGTAATGTCCTGCCTACGCTGACCAGTGAATTTATCCTGCTTTACAAGGATACGTCGCTGCTCGCGGCCGTGGGCGTGGTCGAGATCGTCATGAACGCCCGCACCATCGTGGCCACGACGGGCTCCATTACACCGTACGTGGTTGCCGCCCTGTTCTATCTGGTCATCACCCTGCCGCTCGCTCGCTTGGTGAGCGGTCTTGAGGCAAGGCTTTTGGGCACGGCCGAGACCAAGAAGAAGCGTCCCGCCAAGAGCGCCGGACAGGTCGTCGCGACGCCCGCCGATCACATCGCCGGTCTGTAAGGAGGTCCTATCATGAGCGAAACCAATAACTCGAACGAGGTTGTCGTCAGTATCAAGAACCTCCAGAAAGCCTTTGGCGATAACGTCGTTCTGCGAGATATCGATCTGGATGTGCATAAGGGCGAGGTCGTCGTAGTTCTGGGTCCCTCGGGCTCGGGTAAGTCGACGATGCTTCGCTGCATCAACCGTCTTGAGCATCCCACGAGTGGCTCGATTGTCGTTGAGGGTGTGGACGTGTGCGCCAAGGGCGTCGACCTTAACAAGGTGCGCACGCATCTGGGTATGGTGTTCCAGCAGTTTAATTTGTTCCCGCACCTGTCAGTCAAAAAGAACGTCATGCTTGCGCAGCAGAAGGTGCTCAAGCGCAGCAAGGAAGAGGCCGAGAAGATTGCCGTCGAGGAGCTGACCAAGGTCGGTCTTGCCGAGCGTATCGACTTTATGCCGAGCCAGCTCTCGGGCGGCCAGCAGCAGCGCGTTGCCATCGCCCGCGCCCTGTCGATGAACCCGCACGTCATGCTCTTTGACGAGGCCACCTCGGCGCTCGACCCCGAGCTCGTGCGCGACGTCCTGGGCGTCATGCGCGACTTGGCGCGCGACGGCATGACCATGATCGTCGTGACGCACGAGATGGGCTTTGCCCGCGATGTCGCCGACCGCGTCGTCTTTATGGACGGCGGCGTCATTGTGGAAGAGGGTACGCCGAGCGAGGTCTTCGACCACCCCAAGAGCGAGCGCACCAAGGCGTTCTTGGGCAATATTTCGTAGCCGGTTGATGTAACTGCCGTTACAAAAGAGCGGGGGCTGGACCTGAATCCAGCCCCCGCTCTTTTGTAGGGATGGGGATGCGCTGTGATACAGGCTCTTTTGGAGGCCTGGTTTCGTTACGCGAGCTCGGCTCCGAGGGCCTTGCAGGCCGCCTCGCCCTCATCGTCGGGCGCATCGTAGCAGATGGTGGAGTCCACGACGTTGACGCCGGCCTCGTCGGCGTCGGCTTTCCAGTTATCCATCCACTCGCCCTCGGCCCACGAATAAGAGCCAAAGAGGACGACCTTCTTGTCACCGAGGGTCTCCTTGACCTCGTCCCACATAGGCTGGAACTCGTCATACTCAAGCTCCTCGGAACCCATGGCGGGGCAGCCGAAGGCAATGGCGTCATAGTTGGCGGCCTTGTCGGCGGAGAAGTCGGCGCAGGAGATGACCTCTGCCTCGGCGCCGGCACCGGTTGCGCCCTCGGCAACGAAGTTTGCCATGGCCTCGGTGTTGCCTGTACCGCTCCAGTAGACGACTGCGATCTTGCTCATATGTTTTCCTTTCGGTTGCGCGGCGTGCGGCCGCGTTTTGTATGCTCTATCGGGTTGCCTGGACAAGTTGTTCCAGGGTGCAGCCCTGTTGATAGATGTAGGTAAGGTATTGCGTGCATGCACGATAGGAATCGAAGGTCGTGAGCGCCTGCTCAACGTTTGTGTATACCTTCCATGCGCCAAAGACCTTATAGTTTTCGCCGTGCTGGACGATAAACTCGTGCACGTCGTCGTAGGGATATCCGAGGAAGTAGCCTATTTCGTGCGGAAACTCGCAGGTGCAGTTGTTGCTGCAGCTAGCTTGCTGGGGTAGTGCGCATCGAGTCTGGCTACAGGCGCATTCCGCGACGTTATTGCTCGCGAGCGTGATGCGTGATGCCAAATGCACAAGGCATGTCGAAAGGTCTCTCGTGTCGTAGCCTTCCGAGGCGAGCGCCGTTTGGGCGCGAGGGTCTGCGAAATAGGTGGTGAGGCTTTTGGCTCGGTACATATACACGAGCGCTCCGCAGGGCCGCCAGACCAAAACACTCAGGTGGATACCGAACGGGTCAAGCTCGCGATTGCACTGGGCGATAACGTTGAGCAGGCGTGCTCGGCGTTCTGCGATGGTTTCGGTTGCGGTCGAGCCGTCCCCGTGGGCATAGGTGCCTGGATAGGTAAAGAGCGATGCCGGCTTGATGCCCGCGAGCGTGGGAGAGCAGTTGCGCACGACTGCTGCCTGAAACGTTGGGATGTCTATGGTTCGAGTCACGGCGCTCCTTACGGATCTAAACTGTTAACCTAGGAAAACTTATACACGAAAGTAAGCCATGGTCAACAAAAAAGTTCGAAGCGGGAAACTAATTGACCGAACGGACATGATTTTGGGTTAAGATGGGGACACCCCATGGGGGTATCTAGATAGGGCTACTTGAAAGGGGAACGCATGAGTGACTTGCTCAACCCTGCGAATCTCATCGTGCTGGCCGTCATTGCCGTCGGCATGTTTTTTGGACTGCGTCGTATTGCCGCTTCGACACACGGGAAGAGTTGCTGCAGCGATGGCGCGAGCGGTAAGAAGGCCAAAAAGGTTGTGGTGGCAGACACCGACGAGTCCCACTACCCCTATCGTGAGGAACTCCTTATCGGCGGCATGAGTTGCGACGGCTGCGCCCGGAATGTGACGAATGCCCTCAATGCGCTTGATGGCGTGTGGGCTACGGTAACGTACGCGGACCACACGGCACGCGTGCGCTCGAAGCGCCCGGTTGATCGCGACACACTCGAGACGGCAGTGAGGGGTGCGGGCTATTACGTTATGAAAATGTAGGCGTTGCCCTCTCCGGTGGGTACCAGCCTCCTGCCCATTGTGACTATCGGCATCCAAAAATTTGCGCAAAAATAACCTTTAGATGCGGCAAAAGTGGAGTTTGGTGACGGTTTGCGCGGAATTCGCTACCAATCGAGCATCTATGAACCCGTCCAAAAAATTACAGGTGTATATTTATACACTGATTATTGCTGTGCTCAGATTGCAATTAACCGTGGACAGAAATGAAGAATGCTAATACTGGGCTTTAGGACAGGGGAGGCTATAACCTTATGAGACGAGTGGGAACACTTGGCTTGGTGGCAGCGCTTGCCGCTATCTTGGTATCGCCGCTGCCGGCGCACGCCGAAGACGCATCGGGTGCCGTTACCTACAATGCGGGAAATGGGTATTCCTTTGAGAAGCTCTCGCATCCTACGGTAGGAACGTCGCAGCCGGATGGCATCGTCGACTACCAGGGTAACGGTGCCGTTGCCGTTCCGGGCGCCGATGGTAATACGGCCAACAACGAAGGCGATCGCGGCCAGAGCTACACTTGGGCGGCTGCGAGCTATGGTGACTGGCTTTATGTGGGCACCTGCTATGCGGCGATGGGCAACACGCTGACGCTCATGAACAGCACGCTGGGCGATTCCTTTGATGTCGAAACCATGCGCCTGACGCTGGAGGCCATGTTTAACGGTACCTTCTTCTATGGACAGCAGAAGGAGGACGGCACGGCCGACAAGGACAGCGGCGGCATCTTGGTCAAGATCAATACCAAGACCGGTGAGACCAAGCTGCTACTCTCTGAATCGCTCAACGGCGTCGCTCCTTTGTTCCGCAATGCCGTGAGCTATAAGGGTAAGCTCTATTTCTGCGGCAGCGTCAGGACCAATGACGGCAAAGGCGGCCTGCCTGCTGTATACGAGATCGATCCTAAGACGGATGAGTACAAAGTTGTCTATCAGGGCCTTTCGAGCATGCAGGATTACGGTGCTGCCTACAAGCAGGGCATTTCTACCGGTATCCGCGGCATGTGCGTCCATGATGGCCAGCTCGTCATCAGTAATGTGGGTAAAGACGCGAACGGTAATTTTGTGTCGACAATCCTGACGTCGTCTGACCCCTCGAAGGGCCAGGACAGCTTCACCGAGATTGCCAACTCGGAGACGCTGTTTGGCTATCCGGCGATTCGCTATCAGGACAGCATCTACGGCGGTGCCATTTGGGATATGGTCTCGTACAATGGCCATCTCTATGCGACCATCTGCACCGGTACGCCCGAGAACGCTCCCGATGATAATTCCATGCAGTCGTTTGCCATGGTCCGTGGCGACAAGAATGCCGACGGCAGCTATTCGTGGACTCCCATTGTCGGCGATCAGAAGACGGACGGTGCAAAGTACTGCTTTGGCATCGATCCTGCCCGTACCCGTTCTGGCGCTGCCAACCTCATCGTCTACAACGACTACCTCTATATCGGTGAATACAACGACGAGGAGATTGCCCTCGAGCGCATCCTGTTCAACAAATCCAACACCGAAGAGGGCGGCAAGAGCAGCATGGGTGGCGTTGACTGCTCGTTTGTGAATGCCAATCTTGAGCAGTCGGTTAACATCTATCGCATGGACAAGGACGAGAACATGGAGCTCGTCGTTGGCGATCGCACCGACATGTTCCCCGAGGGCGGTATTTCCGGCCTGACTTCGGGCTTTGGCCGAAACGAGAACCAGTACATTTGGCGCATGCAGAAGTTCGACGGCAAGCTGTATATCGGTACCTTTGATACCGCGAGCCTGCTTGAGCCGATCGGCCAGTTCTCCAATGGCGACATTATCGATATGACGCCCGAGGAGTGGGAGTCTCAGGTTCAGCGCCTTGGGGACCTGCTCAATCACCTGCTCGACAAGAAATCGCCTGACGACCCCATCGTTCCCGTGAACACGCTTGCGGACGATGATTCAAACGAGGCCGTCGAGGTCGATGATTCGAACGAAGCTGCTGAGGTTGATGATTCAAACAAGGCCGTCGATGTCGATGACGAGAAGACCGAGGTTGCTAAGGGCTTTGGCGATCTGAGCGATGCGCTGGAGGATGCCGCGGGCGGTCTTTGCGATCAGGCCGCGACGATGTCCCAGGACTTTGAGGACGACGCCGCTTATGTCCAGAAGATCGATGGCGAGATCGCGTACTTCAAGTCCTTTGCCGACCAGTATCAGGACATGCTCGATAGCTATGAGAGCCTTAAGCAGCAGTACGAGGATGCCTATGGCACCGAGCTGCCGAGCGATATTCAGGATGCGCTCGATAAGCTGCTGAGCGAGGAGAACCTCAAGAAGTTGCAGAGTGTCCTTACGTGCATGTGTTACCTGCGCGATGCCGAGCGCGGCTTTGATATGTATGTGACCGAGGACGGCGTGAACTTTACGACGCTGACGACTAATGGCTTTAACGATCCGTATAACCATGGTCTGCGCACCTTTGCGGTGACCAACCAGGGTCTGTGCCTTGGTACCGCCAACCCGTTCTATGGTTGCCAGGTCTGGATCCAGCGCAAGGAGAATTCGGAGAATCCGGTTGATCCCGGTACTCCGGATCCGACGGAACCCACCGATCCTTCGCAGCCGGGTGGCGGCGATCAGCCTGGCGGCAGCCAGACGGGTGGCAACGACCAGTCGAGCAGCACTACGACCACCGTCACGACGACCGCTAAGAAGACTCCGAAGGACGGCTCGCTGCCTCGCGCTGGCGACTCGACCCTCACGCTGGTCTTTGGATTGCTGGTTGCAGCTGCCGCAGTGCTTGGCATTGCTCTCGTCTTGCGCAAGCGTTCTCGTCGCTAGGCTCGTCCGCGTAGCTCAATGTCTTGGATATCGTCGAAGTTGATGGCGATATCCCTGAGTTTGAGCAGCTTGAATGCGGGTAACACTTCGTCGAGAATGCCCGTGCGGCTACGATAGCCGTACGTATCGTAATAGGTGACGCGTACCAGGTCGCCTCGTTTGAGGCCCTCGAGCTTTTTCGAAAGCTCGAGGGCTTTTTCTTCCGTGAGTTCGCATTTGGACTCAACAGTGATCTCTTGTTTGCGCACGAGCTCGTAGTATCCCGTGAGGGCGGCAAAGGGCATAAACTGCGCGGCGCGGCCGGCGCGCACGGCACCGTTGGCGGTGAGCTTTGGGTCGGCGGAGCGACGTCTTCCCTCAGGGTCCGCTAGGCGCTCGAAGGCGGTCGGCGGGCGCACGGGCTGTTGTTTGGGTTTAGGCACGATGTCCTCCAACTTGGTCGTTGCGTTCGCGCGCGGTGGCGCCGGCGGTAAAGCTCAGCCCCTTAACCAGCGCGTTCTTGCCGTATTTGCCTTTCACGGCCAGCACGGCGCGTGCCAGGTCGCGCTCGCGCTCATCGGCCTCGATATCGC
>CABRFW010000003.1 GCA_902470265.1 uncultured Collinsella sp. | reverse complement strand
CCGAACAGCAGCTGGGCGTGGTGAGCCTTACGCTCCACTCCAAGCAGCCCAAGCGTTCGGTCATTAGCTTCGACAAGTGCTATATCGAGGTCAACGATTATCCGCGTGCCGATCACGCGACCATCGTGTGGACTGCAGACGGTCACCGTGAGGAGGTCCACGCTGGCACCGAGGCATACGCTCTGTGCTACGAGATGGCCGACCTGGAGAGGGCCGTTGCCGGCGATGATTCGAAGCGTGAGCTTCTGGGCTATGCTTCTGATGTTATGGAGCTTATGACCAAGCTCCGCGCCGACTGGGGAGTTGTGTACCCCGAGGAGGAGTAAGCGATGCTTGCGGAAGATAGGCTCAACGCGATCGTGTCGATGGTGCAGCGAGCTGGCTCGGTTACCGTGCCGGAGCTTGCTGAGGCCCTGGGCGTGACAGCGTCTACCATTCGGCGCGACCTGCAGACGCTCGACCGAGCGCACCGCATCGCCAAGGTGCACGGTGGCGCGACAAGTCTTGAGCGCGCGCACGTGACGCGCGACCTAACGATCAGTGAGCGCAGTGATCTCCATAACGACGACAAGGAGCGTATCTGCGCCCGCGCCGCGGCGCTCGTGGAGCCCGAGAGCTTTGTGTACATCGATTCGGGTTCGACAACGCTCAGACTCATCGAGCATCTTCCGCATCTCGAATCGGTCACCTATGTGACTGATTCCGTGCTCCATGCTCAGCATCTCGCTGTGCGCGGCATGCGCACCGTGGTGCTGGGCGGCGAGCTTAAACCCGAGACCGAGGCGCTCGTTGGCCCCGATGCTCTGGCAACCCTAGACCGCTACAACTTTAACTGCGGTTTTTGGGGTTCTAACGGCATTGCCGCCGAGCAGGGCTTTACGACGCCCGATATCGAGGAAGCGCAGGTCAAGCGTATCTCGATGCGCCATACAGCCAAACGCTTCGTAATCTCGGACGCCAGTAAGTTTGGCATGGTGGCTCCCGTAAAATTCGCGGACTTCCGCGACGCAACGGTTATCACCGCGGGCGAGGTGCCCGCCAAGTACCAGTCGATGGACAACGTCATCACGGTCTAACAGCAGGGGACGGGCAAACGCCAAAACCACCGCGAAGGGGTAGGAACCTATGTGGTGGTTTTGACGTTTGTCCAGATAAAACCTGCCAAAATAAACCTGTCCATTTTCGACAGACTTTAGGGCTCCCAGGGGCAGGGGGCTTCGATGTGGATGTGCTCGCCGGTTACGGGATGCGTAAAGGACACGCTGTGGGCGTGGAGCATCAGGCCACAGGGGCGCGGCGTTCCGTACAGGTCGTCGCCAACCAGGGGATGACGCTCGCTCGCCAGATGCACGCGGATTTGGTGCTTGCGGCCGGTGAGCAACTCGACATCGATATACGAGCGCGTGGGCAGGCCACGGCGACTCTTAAGACGCTTGAGTACCTTGACGCGCGTCTGAGAGGGCTTTCCGCTGGCGCCGACACGCATCTTGCGGCTATCGTGGCGATCGCGGGCGATGGGCATGTCGATGAGCTTCTCGTTCCAGTCGATCTTGCCCTCGGCCAGCGCCAGATAGTGCTTTTCGAAGGCGTGGTCGATCACCATCTGGTCAAAAGCGGGCTGCGTCTGTTTGTCGAGCGAAAACAGCACCACGCCGGTGGTGTTGCGGTCCAGACGGTTGAGCGGCTGCATGTCAGTCGCGGCAAAGCCGTCGCCCATGGCCAGCAGCAGGTCGCTGGCGTAGTCGGTAAGCGTGCGCTCGCCGGTGCCGTCGCCGTGGACGATCATGCCGGCGGGCTTGTCGATGGCCATGAGCCAAGCGTCGCAGTAGAGGACTTGAGGTTCTTCGTTCACGTGTAAGCCTTTCGGTTAGCTGATTCCCACAAACATGCAGCCCGAGGTCGCCCCGCGTAGGCGGGCGGCGGGCTTGCGGCCGGCCTGCGCGGCTTCGACGGCACGACGGACGCGGGCGACGGCACGGCCCACCTCATCTGCCTCGAGCAGCGTTCCGTCCACCATGAGACGACGCACGCCGGCATCGAGCAGCTGAGGAATCTGCGGCGTGAGGTCGATGGGGTAGGCATCGTACAGGCGAGAGCGGCCGTGGATGTCGGTGCGGACGGGCATGACCTTTCCGTCGATATTCTTGAGCGAGAGCTTGCGGGCACGCAGGCGGCAGTTGGCACAATCGTGGATGCAGCCGTTGGCAACCTGCAGAATGCAATGCTCGCTTGTCATGACGCGCGGGCGGCCAAAGACGGTGATGCCCAGAGCCGCGGGCGCGGCGGCTCCGAGCGAGACAATCTCGTCGAGTGTGATCTCGGGCGAGAGCCAAAACGCACCGGCTCCGCGCCCGGCAAGCGCCTCCATGCAGGGCGTGTTGTGCACCGGCAGGCAAGAGCGAATCTCGGCCGTGGCGCCGGCATGCGCGGCTACGGCGAGCTCGGAGATATTGCCGACGGCGACGGTGGCTCCGGCATTGATCCAGGGATCGACGCGTACGTGGTCAACGGCGCGGCAGACCTCGTCGAGTACGGGTACGATGCCCTGCTCAAATGCATCGGCGGGGGAGACACCGGCGGCCTCGAGCGCATCGGTGGTCATATAGATGCGCGTGGCGCCCTCGGCACGAGCTGCCTCGGCGGCTTCGAGCGTGTTGACGGTGGCGCAGATCTGCGGCTCGTCGCGGTAGTGCTCGGGCATGGGTCGCGTACATTTGTCGAGCACCGGCAACTCGAGCGTTTTCTCGCGCTCCTCGTACGGTGCCAGAATGGCCTCTTCCAGCGCCTTACAAGCGGCGGCGCGCACCTTGTGCACGGCGGAAAAGCCCATACCGCAGCCGGCGTCGAGCGAAACGTCAAAGCTTGCGGCCTCAAAGGGAGAGGAGCCCATGCGCCCGACGTGCTCAACCAGATCGGATGCCTCGACGGCGCGGGTCTTGGCGGCCTCGACGGTGAAGCCCGTGGCGGTGGCGGTGAGCGCGGGGTTGTCACAGCAGGTGAGTGTGACAGTAAACGGCTCGCCCAGGCGCGCCACGACGGACACGTCAACAGCTCGGCGGCGCAGCACATCGCGCTTGAGCGCGGCGCCAGCGGCGTCGATGGCGCGCTGACTGCGAATCACGCGGACGCGGCAGCCCTCGGGCATGCTGCGGGGCACGCGGCACTCAATGATGTCACCGGCGGCGGCATCATCGGCGGCAATGGTGGTCAGGAACTGGTCAAACTCGTTATCGTGGCGAAGCTCCAGCAGGTCGCCCTTGCCCACGGGCTCAAACAACTCAATGCGGGCGATGGCGGCGCGCCGACGGCGGTCGTCGGGCTTGAGGCCGCGCACATCGCGGTTGGCCAGACGGCTGCCCAGTACCGTGCCTACGATCTGGCCGCGGTTGTTGGAACGCTCATAGCTCATCATCTCGTCGCCCGAGGTGCCGTCCTGATAGGCGTGCGTAAAGTCGCGGTTGAAGCAGCGCTTGAGCTGGCGCTGGCGGGCGGCTACCTCGTCCTTATCTACGGCGACCCCGGCCAGCATGTCATCAATCTGGTGACGATACACATCGACGATGGAATACACGTAATCGGGGGCCTTCATGCGGCCCTCGAGCTTGAGCGATGCGGCGCCGGCGTCATACAGACGGCGAACAAGCTGCGACGTGTTGGTGTCGCGCGGGCACAGCGCGCGCTCGCGACCGGCAGGGGAGAGCGAGCGGCCGTTCTCGTCGATCAGCTCGTAGGGCAGGCGGCAGGGCTGGGCGCACATGCCGCGGTTGGCCGAGCGGCCCGCCATGGCAAAGCTCGAAAGCAGGCACAGGCCCGAGTAGCAAAAGCAGATGGCACCGTGGCTAAAGACCTCGAGGTCCACATCGGGCGCGGCGTTGTGAATGGCGGCGATCTCGTCGATGGAGAGCTCGCGCGAGAGAGTCACGCGGTCGGCGCCCTGCTCACGGCACCAAAGGGTTCCGCGGTCGTCGTGGATGTTCGCCTGGGTCGAGATGTGCGTCTCGATGCCGGGCATGGTGCGCTTGACCTCAAAGAACAGGCCCCAGTCCTGGATAATGAAGGCGTCGGCGCCCAGCGTGGAGCAGCGATGGATGAGTTGCAGCGCATCGCCCATCTCGGACTGTTTGATGACGATGTTTACCGTGACGTAGACGCGCGACCCGGCTAGATGCGCGGCGCGGCAGGCTTGCTCAAAGGCCTCGTCGGTAAAGTTGGTGGCCTTGCGGCGGGCGTTGAAGCTGCCCATGCCGCAGTAGATGGCGTCTGCCCCGGCGGCGAGTGCGGCGGCAAAGGACTCGGGCCCTCCGGCGGGCGCCAAAAGCTCGGGTCTGCGGTTGGTGGTTCGACTGGCGGTTGCGGTCATATCCTGCCTTTCAAAATGCTCAGATAATCAAAAGTATAGTGGCGCCGTTGCGGCAGGCGATGCCCGTGCTCCAAGCGGGATAAAGTCTTCAGCAGCTTGGACTGGCTGCTCCACATGAGAACCGTTCAGCGGTTCGGGGAGACCGTTGGGCGATAAAATATTCTCGCAAGCTGATAATATTCTTGCATCAAACAGAAACCTTGAGTACCATCCCAATCAAGCGCGGTGTTCAGACCGAACTGTGCCTCCCGGTGTGAACGCCGCGCTCACGCTTTCTCAACTGATCGTAAGGAGATAAACATGAGCAAGACCGTCGTGTCTTCCGATAACGCACCCGCAGCCATCGGCCCGTATTCCCCTGGTATCCAGACCGGCAACATGGTGTTCCTGTCCGGCCAGCTGGGCATCGACCCCGCAACCGGCAAGATGCCCGAGGGCGTCGAGGCCCAGGCTAAGCAGTCCCTCGCCAACGTCGAGGCCCTGCTGACCGCTGCCGGCGCTACCTTTGCCGATGTCGTCAAGACCACGGTCTACCTGGCCGACATCGCCGACTTCGCCGCCGTGAACGAGATCTACGCCTCCAAGTTCGAGGCCCCGTTCCCCGCGCGCAGCGCCTTCCAGGTTGCCGCCCTTCCGGCTGGCGGTCTGGTCGAGATCGAGGTCGTTGCCGCTCTCTAAGGCGTTGGCCACAACTAAACATGACATGCAAAAAGACCCTGCAGCGCGTGCGAGCTGCAGGGTCTTTTGTCAAGTGACGGATCGCTTGTGGAGCCGCGCTTCATGTTGCCCGTTAGCCCTCCTTGCGAACTTTTTGCAGGTAGCGGTAGACGCTGGGCTCCGAGATACCCAGCGCGGTGGCGGCGCAGGCCACGGCGCCCTTGAGCATGAACACCCCGTTGCCGTTGAGGTGGCGAATGACGTCCACGCGGTCGCTCTGACCAAGCGACGCCACATCCAGCCCGCGCGTGCTCAGCAACTCGGCAATGCTGCGGTCGATGAGCTCCTGTGTGGACTCCGAAAGGCTTTCGACCTCGATAGGGGCGGGCTCCGTGCGCGTCGGCGCCGCGTCGAAGCACGCCATGAGCTGCTGCGCCATGGCGTTGATGGAGCGCACGGTCGAGAGGTCGGTGTTGACGCAGAGCATACCGACGATCTCGTCATTCTCGCGGATAAAGTACGTCGCTGACTCCAACGTCTTGCCGCCGGCACCGCGCCCCTCGTAGCCCGTAATAAACGGCAGGTCGCGATACTTGGCGTCGTGCATGATCTTGAGTGCCAGATCGGTGGCGGGACCGCCGACCTTGCGGCCGCTCACGATGCCGTTGCGAATATCAACGATGGCGTGGTCGGGATCCGAGAAATCGTGCAGCACGATTTCGCTGTTTTTGCCGAGTATCTGCTCCAGAAAATCGACCATCGGCAAAAAGCGACGTACGGTCTCGTTCACGGGCAACTCCTTTGGGTGAAATCGGAAATGTTCATAACAATTTTTTCTCATGGTAACACGCTGCCCATCATCTCGTATATCCGCAGGTACATTGCGTAATGCAGACGAACGGTAGGAATTTAGCGGTAAACGGTTGACCAAAAGAAAAGTTAGATGGTATTTTGACCAGACACTTTCCTGACCTGCGGAAATGCGTTATTTCAGCTGAAGAATAGTCTGATAACAAAAAATTATTATTGAGAATGAGAATCATCTTTAATACGATATGCAATGAAGGCACAACCTCAACCCCGCACTGCGTCACAATAGAGCGTTAGATGCGAAAACAACTACTTCGAGGATTGGTGGTCAAATGACCCAGGAGACGGTTACGAACGGCACTGAAGCCCTGTTCACTCGCGAAGGCATGCCTCCCGTTAAGGAAATGATCCCGTGTGCCCTTCAGCACGTACTGGCATCGTTTGCCGGCATCATTACCCCGGCGGTCATCATGGCCGGCGTCTACGGCTTTAATAGCCAGCAGAGCACCGACATCATCCAGGTCGCGCTCATTCTTTCGGCGATCGATACGGCCCTTCAGGCCTTCGCTCCCTTCCGTCGTATCGGCGGCGGCCTGCCCATCGTCATGGGCGTTTCGTTCGCGTTCCTGCCGGCCCTGCAGGCCATGGGTGCCTCGGGTTTTAGCTTTGGCGCGCTGCTGGGCGGCGAGATTGTCGGCGGTGCCGTCGCGGTCCTCTTTGGTCTGGCCTACAGCAAGATCAAGTGGCTGTTCCCGCCCGTCGTGACCGGTACGGTCATCTTCTCCATTGGCGTCTCTCTCTATCCCACGGCCGTCAAGTACATGGCCGGCGGTATGGGTACGCCGCTGTGGGGCACCCCGCAGGCGTGGTGCGTCGCTCTTATCACCTTCGCCGTGGTCTTTGCGCTCGCCAACTTTGGCAAGGGCACGCTCAAGCTGGGATCCGTGTTCTTTGGCATGATCGTTGGTATGATCGTCTCCATTCCCTTTGGCATGATCGACTTCTCCAGCGTCGCCACCGCCCAGGTCTTCGCCCTTCCCAAGCTCATGCCCTATGCGCTCGAGTTTGATCCCGAGGTCTGCATTACCCTCGCCGTCGTGTTCCCCATGGTTGCCATCCAGGTTATCGGCGACGTCTCTGCCGCCTGCCTGGGCTCCATCGACCGTATGCCCACCGAGCGCGAGCTCTCCGGCGCTATCGTGTCCCAGGGCCTCACCTCTATGGTCGGCGGCCTGCTGGGCGGTCTTCCCACCAGCGCCCTTGGCCAGAACGTGGGCATCATCTGCTCCAACAAGGTCGTCAACAAGTGGGTCTTTGTGATCATCGCGGCCGTCTTTGCCATCGCCGGCCTGTTCCCGCAGCTCTCTGCCGTCCTTTCCGCTATCCCGCAGCCCGTCATCGGCGGCGCGACCGTCGGCGTCTTTGGCACCATCACCATGAACGGCGTGCGCATGTTCACCCGCGAGGGCCTCACGCAGCGCACTACCACCATCGTCGGTACCTCCGTCGTCTTTGGCCTGGGTATCTGGATGGCCAGCGGTTGCCTTGCCGGCGAGGGTATGCCCACCTGGGTGCCCACCGTCATCGGCTCCAATGCCGTAACCCCCACCGCCATCATGGCCATTGTCCTTAACCTGATCCTTCCGCAAACGCCGGTCGTGGCTCAGCACATCGATGCTGCCAAGGACGCTGCCGTGGATCTGGTCTTGCCCGAGAGCAAGAAGTAACCAATTCGGTGCTATTCGTCGGCGGACGCATCGCCTCGTCCGCCGACGCCATGCGGTGCCAAGCCGCACTTCAAAGGGTTCGTCCCTTTGGTGAAGCGTTGACGGGAGAGGGCCCGTTTCCGGTGTAGGCCGGCGCTTCGCACTCCGCCATGTCAGAGGTGTCAAACCCCGCCCCTGATGTTGAAGGGAGCATTTATGCTTCTGGTCGCTAACGGTTCCGTCTTTACCCGCAACGCTCAGACCCCGTTTATTCCAAACGGTGCGGTCGCCATTGACGGAGATACGATCGTCGAAGTGGGCCCCGAGTGCGAGCTCAAGGCTAAGTACCCGGATGCCGAGTACGTCGATGCCCGGGGCAACCTCATCATGCCCGGACTCATCAACTGCCACACCCACATCTACTCGGGTCTGGCCCGCGGCCTCGCCATTAAGGGCTGCAACCCCACCAACTTCCTGGAGAATCTTGAGCAGCAGTGGTGGAAGATCGACGACAACCTGACGCTCGACGGCACCAAGGCCAGCGCCTATGCCACGATTTTGGACTCTATCCGTGATGGCGTCACCACGATCTTCGATCACCATGCGAGCTTCTGCGAGATTCCGGGAAGCCTTTTTACCATTAAGGATGCAGCTCAGGAGCTGGGCATGCGTTCGTGCCTGTGCTACGAGGTCTCCGATCGCCGCGGCCAGGAAAAGTGCGACCAGGCCATTGCCGAGAACGCCGAATTTGCCCAGTGGGCCGCCAAGGAGCGTCGCGATAACGACAACCACATGATCGCCGCCATGTTTGGCGGACATGCTACCTTTACGCTTTCGGACGAGACCATGGATAAGATGGCCGAGGCCAACAACGGTCTGACCGGCTTCCACATCCATGTGTGCGAGGGCATGAACGACGTGTGGGATTCCCGCCTCAACCGCGGTGGTATCAGCCCCGTCGAGCGCCTGCTGCAGCACAACCTGCTGGGTCCCGACACCATGCTCGGCCACTGCATCCACGTGACGCCTGCCGAGATGGATATCGTCAAGGAGTCCGGCACCTGGCTCGTCAACAACCCCGAATCCAATATGGGCAACGCCGTGGGCTGCGCCCCCGTGCTCGAGTTCTTCCGCCGCGGCATCCCCGTGTGCATGGGCACCGACGCCTACACCCACGATATGCTCGAGAGCCTTAAGGTCTTCCTGATCATTCAGCGCCACAACGCCGCCATGCCCAACGTGGGCTGGTGCGAGGCCATGACGATGCTGTTCGAGAACAACGCCAAGATGGCGAGCAAGTACTTCGATCGCAAGCTCGGTGTGCTCGAGGCCGGCGCTGCCGCCGACGTTATCGTTATGGACTACAAGCCCTTTACGCCGCTGAGCGAGGAGAATATCGACGGCCACATGCTCTTTGGCATGATGGGCAAAAACTGCCGCACCACCATCATCAACGGCCGCGTCCTGTACAAGGATCGCGAGTTCGTTGGCATTGATGAGGAAAAGATCAACGCGTGGACCATGGCTGAGTCCAAGAAGCTCTGGAGCACGCTTAACGATCGCGCCTACTAATTCACAAGTAGATTCACGCGCGTCGGGTGTTTCGCCGCATCCGGCGCGCGTATAGGCGGCCTCCGCGGGGTCGCCGGCGCTGTGCTAGCGCTACACCGTATTTGCGCCCGCCGCGCGGTCTCGCCGGGCGTTACAGAGAGGAGCTCACTATGAGCGACATCATGAGGCCGATCCCGTTTTCGCAGCTGATGAACTGGATCATCGAGGAGCACAAGACTCAGGGCGCCGTCTTTGGCGTGCGCAAGATGGTCACGACCAACCAGGAGGGTGCGCTTCCCATTTTTGACGAGCGCATCGAGACTCCGTTTGGCCCGGCCGCCGGTCCCAACACGCAGCTGGCCCAGAACATCGTGGCATCCTACGTGGCCGGTTCCCGCTTCTTTGAGCTCAAGACCGTTCAGGTTATGGACGGCGAGGAGCTCTCCAAGTGCGTCAACAAGCCCTGCATTGTGGCGCAGGACGAGTGCTACAACTGCGAGTGGTCGACCGAGCTCGAGGTTCCACAGGCCTTTGCCGAGTACGTGAAAGCATGGTTTGCCTGCCACCTGATCGCTCGCGAGTACGGCCTGGGAAGCCCGGACGGTTTTGTCTTCAACATGTCCGTGGGTTATGACCTGGAGGGCATCAAGAGCCCCAAGGTCGACGCCTACATCGAGGGTATGAAGGACGCCAGCGGCTCCGAGGTTTGGAACGAGTGCCGCGCATGGGCGCTCGCCAACCTGGACAAGTTTGAGCATGTCGACGCCGCGTTTGTCGAGTCCATCCCGGCACGCGTCTCCAACTCCATCACCGAGTCTACCCTGCACGGCTGCCCGCCGGCCGAGATCGAGCGCATCGCGACCTATCTGATCACCGAGAAGGGCCTCAACACCTACATCAAGTGCAACCCCACGCTGCTGGGCTATGAGTTTGCCCGCCAGCGCCTCAACGAGCTGGGCTTTGACTACATCGTCTTCGACGATACGCACTTCCGCGAGGACCTGCAGTGGGCTGACACCGTGCCTATGTTCGAGCGCCTGATTGCCCTGTGCGCCGAGCACGGCCTGGAGTTTGGTGTCAAGCTGACCAACACGTTCCCCGTCGACGTGACGAGGGACGAGCTACCTTCCACCGAGATGTACATGTCCGGCCGTTCACTGTTCTCGCTGACCATCGAGGCTGCCCGCCGCATTACCGAGCAGTTCGATGGCAAGCTGCGCATCAGCTACTCCGGTGGTGCCACGGTCTACAACATCCGCGCTCTGTACGATGCCGGCATTTGGCCCGTCACCCTGGCGACCGACGTGCTCAAGCCCGGCGGTTACGAGCGCTTTAGCCAGATGGCTGGCGAGTTTGCCGACCTGGATGGCAAGCCGTTCGCGGGCGTCTCGCTCGAGGCCGTGACCGCGATCCAGACCGATTCGCTTACCAACCCGCTCTACAAGAAGCCGCTGCGTCCGCTGCCCGACCGCAAGGTCGCCGGCAAGAGCCCGCTTTCCGACTGCTTTACCACGCCGTGCCGCACGAGCTGCCCCATCCAGCAGGATATTCCCGCCTACCTGGCGGCTGTTGACGAGGGTCGCTACGAGGACGCGCTCAACATCATTATCGAGCGCAACGCCCTGCCGTTCATTACCGGCACCATCTGCCCGCATCCCTGCGGCCGTGCCTGCGAGCGCGCATTCTACGAGCCCGAGGGCGCCCAGATTCGCGCCAGCAAGCTCAAGGCTGCCCGCGAGGCCATGACCGCCGTGCTGCCCAAGCTGCGCGCCCAGGCCATCGCCAACGACGGCGAGCGCAACGTTGCCGTTATCGGCGGCGGTCCGGCCGGTCTGGCGACGGCGTTCTTCCTGACGCGTGCCGGCGTGCCCGTCACCATCTTTGAGGCCCGCGATTCGCTCGGCGGCGTGGTCCGTCACGTGATTCCTGAGTTCCGCATTGCGAGCGACGATATCTCCCACGACGCAGAGCTCTGCCTGGCCTTTGGCGCCAAGGTGCAGCTCAATGCTCGCGTGGAGTCCATCGAAGAGCTCAAGGCTCGGGGCTTTACCGACGTTGTCGTGGCCACCGGTGCCTGGATGCCCGGTTCCGCCGGCCTGGGCGAGGGTGCCGAGCTCGACGTGCTGGAGTTCCTCGAGGCCGCCAAGAAGGGCGAGAAGCTCGAGCTGGGCGAGGACGTCGTAGTCATTGGCGCCGGCAACACCGCCATGGATGCTGCCCGCGTGGCCAAGCGTCTGGCTGGTGTGAAGAACGTGCGCCTGGTGTATCGCCGCACCAAGAAGCAGATGCCTGCCGACGAGGAAGAGCTCGATCTTGCTCTTGCCGACGGCGTTGAGTTCTGCGAGCTACTGGCGCCCAAGGCACTTAACGGCGCCGTGCTGACCTGCGATGTTATGGAGCTCGGCGAGCCGGATGCAAGCGGCCGTCGCAGCCCCGTCGCCACGGGCGAGACCGTCGAGCTTTCCGCCACCACGGTGATCTGCGCCGTGGGCGAGGGCATCGATGCCAGCCTGTACGACGCCGCGGGCGTCGAGCACGACCGTCGCGGCCGCCTTGCCGCCACCTCCACCGGTGTCGAGGGTGTCTGGGCTGCGGGCGACTGCCGTCGCGGTCCTGCCACCGTGGTTGAGGCTATTGCCGACGCCGCCGAGGTCGCCCGTGCCATCGCCGGCGTGGACTTTAACAAGTACGCCGATTGCAACGAGCAGGCTGGCCGCGAGGACACCTGCTACGAGCGCAAGGGGTCGCTGTGCCGCGACAAGCGCAACTGCACCAAGACTCGCTGCCTGGGCTGCGGCTCGGTGTGCGAGGTCTGCTGCGACGTGTGCCCCAACCGCGCCAACGTGGCCATTAAGGTGCCGGGCCTGGCCAAGCATCAGGTCGTTCATGTCGATGGCATGTGCAACGAGTGCGGCAACTGCGCCGTGTTCTGCCCCTACCAGGAGGGTCGTCCCTACAAGGACAAGCTCACCCTGTTCTGGAGCGAGGAGGACATGGAGAACTCCGAGAATGAGGGCTTCCTGGCCGTGGACGAGGACCACTTTAAGGTCCGCGTCGCCGGCACGGTCCGCACCGTCTCGGTCGATGCCGTCAACACCGGTCTTCCCGAGGCCGTCCGCCTGACCATCAGGGCTGTGCGCGACAACTATTCGTACCTTCTTAAGAAATAGGCGAACCTTTTATGGCCAAATCTATTCAACATAACGTGGCCTACGTTGCCTGCGGAAGCGGCTGTGCTTCCGCAGGCGGCGACGCCCGCTGCAGCGAAGGCTGCATTGGCTGCGGCGCCTGCGTCACGGCCTGCCCCCACGGTGCCATCGCACTGGTCGATGGCGTTGCCCGCGTGGATCGCTCCAAGTGCACGGGCTGCGGCCTGTGCGGCATGGCGTGCCCGCAGCGCGTGATTGCCTTCGTCCCCGGCTACCAGAACATCCTGGTGCGCTGTAACAACACCGACAAGGGCGCCATTGCGCGCAAGATCTGCGACACGAGCTGCATCGGTTGCGGCATGTGCGCCAAAAAGTGCCCTGCCGGCGCTATTCGCATCGAGGACAACTGCGCCCATATCGACGGTGCGGACTGCCTATCGTGCGGCATGTGCGCCGTCGTCTGCCCGCATGGCGCTATCCACGACCGCACCGGCATCGCCGCCGGCGTGTAGAAGGGAATCACCATGGCACAGGAATTCACTTTTACCGTTAACGGCGTTGAGCGCACGACAACCCAAAACAAACCGCTGCTGCGCTACCTGCGCGACGACCTGCACATTCACTCCGCCAAGGACGGCTGCTCCGAGGGCGCCTGCGGTACCTGCACCATTCACGTGGACGGTGCGGCCGTCAAGGCGTGCGTACTGACCACCGCGCTTGCCGCCGGCCGCAACATCGTGACCGTCGAGGGCCTGCCCGAGGACGTGCGCGAGGCCTTCGTGTACGCCTTTGGCGCCGTGGGCGCCGTGCAGTGCGGCTTTTGCATCCCCGGCATGGTCATGGCGGGTGCAGCGCTCATCGCCGAGGACCCCGAGCCCACCGAGGAGCAGATCAAGTACGCCATCCGCGGCAATGTCTGCCGTTGCACCGGCTACAAGAAGATTATCGAGGGCATCTCGCTGGCAGCTGCGGTGCTCCGTGGCGAAAAGCAGATCGACGAGGATCTGGAGCGCGGCGATGACTACGGCGTGGGCAAGCGCGCCTTCCGAATCGACGTGCGCAAGAAGGTGCTCGGCGAGGGCAAGTATCCCGACGACATCGACGAGCTCGATCAGCCGGGCCTGACCTATGCCAGCGCCGTTCGCTCCAAGTATCCGCGCGCCCGCGTGCTCTCCATCGACACCTCCAAGGCCGAGGCCCTGCCCGGTGTGGTGGGCATCCTGCGAGCCGAGGACGTGCCGGTCAACCAGGTCGGCCACCTTATCCAGGACTGGGACGTCATGATCGCCCAGGGCGATATCACCCGCTGCGTGGGCGACGCCATCGTTTTGGTAGTCGCCGAGGACGAGGCGACGCTCGAGAAGGCCAAGAAGCTCGTAAAGATCGATTACGAGCCTCTGGAGCCCGTGCGCAACATCGCCGAGGCCAAGGCCGCCGATGCGCCGCGCCTGCATGACAGTTTCTTTGCCTTTGGCAACACGGTGGAGCTCAAGGACAACGTGTGCCAGAGCCGTCACGTGACGCGCGGCGACGCCGCCAAGGCGCTGGCAGAGAGCGCGTTTACCGTGACGCAGCGCTTTACCACGCCCTTTACCGAGCATGCCTTCTTGGAGCCCGAGTGCGCCGTTGCCTTCCCGTACAAGAACGGCGTCAAGGTGCAGTCGACCGACCAGGGTGCCTACGACACGCGCAAAGAGTGTGCCCACATGTTTGGCTGGGATAGCGAACCCGAGCGCGTGGTCGTCGAGACCATGCTCGTGGGTGGCGGCTTTGGCGGCAAGGAGGACGTGTCCATCCAGCATCTGGCCGCGCTCGCTGCCTATAAGTTCCAGCGTCCTGTGAAGTGCAAGCTCACGCGTGCCGAGTCGCTTGCCTTCCATCCCAAGCGTCATGCCATGGACGGCACCTTTACGCTGGGCTGCGACGCCGAGGGCAACTTTACCGGCCTGGACTGCGAGATCAACTTTGACACCGGTGCCTACGCGTCGCTGTGCGGCCCGGTGCTCGAACGCGCCTGTACGCATGCCGTCGGCCCCTACAAGTACCAGAACACCGACATCCGCGGCTTTGGCTACTACACCAACAACCCGCCCGCGGGTGCGTACCGAGGCTTTGGCGTTTGCCAGTCCGAGTTTGCGCTCGAGAGCCTGATCGACTTGCTGGCAGAGAAGGTCGGCCTGGATCCGTGGGAGATTCGTTACCGAAACGCCATCGAGCCGGGCGAGGTTCTGCCCAACGGCCAGATTGCCGATTGCTCCACGGCGCTTAAGGAGACGCTGCTCGAGGTCAAGGATGCCTACTACGCGCATCCCGGACATGCCGGTATCGCCTGCGCCATGAAGAACGCCGGCGTGGGCGTGGGCCTGCCCGATGCCGGCCGCTGCAAGATTCGCATCGAGAACGGCGTGGCCGTGGTCTATGCCGCCACGTCCGACATCGGCCAGGGCTGCAACACCGTCTTTTTGCAAGACGTTGCCGAGGCCTGCGGTCTGCCGCTTCGCTGCATCGCCAACGGCGAGTGTTCCACCGAGAACGCTCCCGACTCCGGCACCACGTCTGGCTCGCGTCAGACGGTCGTGACCGGCGAGGCCGTACGCGGTGCCGCCTTCCTGCTGCGCGATGCCATGGTTGGCATCGAGGCCGGCAAGCCCGCACCCGATGCTCCCGTGAGCGCGCATGGTGACGGTGTCAAGATTGAGTACGACGACGGTCGCGCATATCAGCTGCGCGCGCAGGAACTCGTCGCCGGCCAGGGCATGCATCCCCAGGATCCCGCGACCGCCATCAAGGCGCTCGAGGGATGCGAGTTTGGCTACGTGTATCTGGAGCCGACCGACAAGCTGGGCGCCGACGTTCCCAATCCCAAGAGCCACATCTGCTACGGTTTTGCCACGCATGTGGTCATTCTGGATGATGACGGCCGCGTGAGCGAGGTCTATGCCGCGCACGATTCCGGCAAGGTGGTCAATCCCATCTCCATCCAGGGTCAGATCGAAGGCGGCGTGCTCATGGGTATGGGCTATGCGCTTACCGAGGACTGGCCGCTCAAGGACTGCGTGCCCCAGGCAAGGTACGGTACGCTCGGGTTGTTCCGTGCGCCCGAGATTCCGGATATCCACGCCATTTACGTGGAGAAGGACGAACTGTTGCCCGTGGCATACGGCGGCAAGGGCATCGGCGAGATCGCCACGATCCCCACGGCGCCCGCCGTGCAGAACGCCTACCGCGCGTTTGACGGCAAACTGCGTCCAGATCTGCCCATGGTGGATACGCCGTACAGCCGCGCCCGTCACCGTGGGTAGGGCGCAGACGGCATTGCTGATGGGCTGTTCGCGCACAACACCAACTGTATATGCTGCACCTTTGGCCCCGGCTCCATCGCGAGCTGGGGCCTTTTGTTTGGAGCGGAAACTGTGTTCCGGATTCAAGCCTCAGAATGGGATGAACGGATGGCATGTTTGGCGGAAACTACGGCCCAGTTTTTGGCTCCAGAACGGGATGCATTTTCCGGAACGGTCCACGTGCGGTGGTGTACCGCCCCTTTCGTGTGCGCCGCTTGTCGAATTACGTTATAGCTAGCTATATTATAGGAAGGTATAATATAGCTAGCTATAACGTAAAGGAAGGATGGCCTATGTTTATCGGAAGAACAGTGGAAATGTCCGAGCTCAATCGACTGTATGGCACGGGCTCCTTTGAGATGCCTGTGATTTACGGCCGCCGTCGCGTGGGCAAAACGCGTCTTATCACAGAGTTTATCCAAGGCAAGAAGGCTATTTACTTTCAAGCTCGTCGTACCAATGCAGAGGCAAACCTGCATGGCTTTAGCCAGGCGATACTTGCGGGCTCCGTTGGTGTTGCTGGCGTGTCGTTTCGTGGTTTTGACGAGGCGTTCGATGCGTTGGCTACCATGGCTCGCACGGAACGTTTGATTGTCGTGATCGACGAGTATCCTTATCTCGCCCAATCGAATCCCGAGATCAGCTCGTTGCTGCAAGACAAGATCGATCACTTGTACAAAGAGACCAAGCTTATGCTTATCCTGTGCGGGTCGTCGCTTTCGTTTATGGAAGAGCAGGTGTTGGGCTACGAGAGTCCGCTATACGGTAGGCGTACGGCCCAGTTTAAGATCATGCCGCTCGATTTTATGACGACCCTCGGCCTGTGGCAGAGCATGGGTCGCGAAGACGCTGCAGTTTGCTATGGCATGACGGGTGGCATTCCTGCATATATCGAGAAAGTCGATCCTGCCGCACCGCTCAAGGACAACATCAAACGTCTTTTTCTTACTCCTACGGGCTATCTCTTTGAGGAGCCGAGTAACCTGCTATTGCAGGAGTGCCGCAATCCCGAGCAATATGATGCGATCGTGCAAGCAATTGCCCAGGGGCGCTCGAAGATCTCGGAGATTGCGAGCTCTACGGGAATCCCTGCGAGCAACGTAAAGAGCTATGTGGATAAGCTGGCGTCGCTTGGGATTGTCGAGCGCGAGCTGCCCCTAAACGAGACGAGCAATAAGCGAGCCGTGTATCTGCTGAGCGATCAGATGTTTAGGTTCTGGTACAAGTTTGTTCCGCAGAACATCGGGCTGATTCAAAACGATATGGCCGAGATGGCGTATGAGCGCATTGAGCCGCACGTATCGGATTACATGGGTACGGTCTTTGAGCTTATATGCAGACAATACGTGTACGAACTCGCGCGGGCGGGCCAGCTTGATGTGGTTCCGGCAAGCGTTGGGCGCTGGTGGGGGACGGATAATCGCACGCATACGCAGGAAGAAATCGACTTGATTGTTGACGATGGCGAGGGCACTGCGCTGTTTGCGGAATGCAAATGGCGCAATGAACCGGTGGGCGAAGACGTGCTGCAAAAGCTCGTGCATCGAAGCGAGCTCTTTAGGCGGCAGCACAAAAGCTATGCGATCTTCTCGAAGCGAGGCTTTACGCAAGGATGTCAGGAAGCTGCGGCGAGCAGGGGAGATGCCAAGCTGATTTCGTTTGCCGAGATGTGCGAGCGGAGATAACCAAGCACGCTCTGATGTGATGCTCGGAATGGGTCGCGCTAAGGATGCCAAGCGTAAAACCTTCAATGAAAATGGCGTAAAAACTACATCTGTCATGGCGTAAAAACTACATCTGTCATGGCGTAAAAACTACATTGAAAGTAGCGTAAAATCAGCATTGAGAATGGCGTAATTTCGCATATCGCGTGATAGAGAGGGACGGCCGTCTATGGATGCACCAAAGAGATTGACCCAAAAGGGATATAGGCCCCGGCTCATAGAGGAGCGCCTCGACACCCTTATGCGGGCGTTTGGCTGTGTGGAGATCAACGGCCCCAAATGGTGCGGCAAGACCTGGACGGCGCTCTCTCGCTCGGCGAGCGTCTCCAGGCTCGATGAGCCTGCGCAGCGTGCGGCGGCAGAGGTCGACCCAAGCCTGGCGCTCATCGGCGATGCGCCACACCTGGTCGATGAATGGCAGGAGGTGCCCGAGGTTTGGGATGCCGCCCGGCGTTTCGTGGACGCGAGCGGCAACGAACGGGGGACACTTTTGCTCACGGGCTCGACCGCGCTCAAAAGCGAGGAGCGCAGCCATGTTCGTCATTCCGGCACGGGTAGGATCGCCCGTCTGTCAATGCGCCCCATGGCCCTGTGTGAGTCGGGCGACGGCGAGCCGCTCGTGTCACTGGCAAGCCTCTTTAAGGGCGAGGATTTTGCCCCTCAGCGTCGCGAGAGCACGGTGGATGACGTCGCCCGCTGGTGCTGCAGGGGCGGTTGGCCTGCAAATCTTGGGCTTTCGGAAGATCTTGCGCGAGAGACGGCAAGCCAGTACGTGCACTCGGTGCTCGACGTCAACGTGCTGGACGAGGGCATGTCGCCCGAGCTTGCACACGGCCTTTTGCGAGCTCTTGCCATGAACGAGAGCCAGGCTGTCACGTACAAGACGCTCGTAAAGGACGCCTCGTACGGTGAGGCGGGCCCCGACGAGAGGACCATCGCTGCGTACTTGGACCTCTTCAACAGGCTCAAGCTGACCGAGGACCTGTGCGGATGGGAGCCGCCCATGCGCTCGAAGGCCCGCGTTCGCGTGCGCCCCAAGCGCTACTTCTGTGACCCGTCACTTGCGGCGGCGTTGCTGGGGGCTACCCCTGAGCGGCTGCTTGGCGATATGCAAACGCTGGGGATGCTCTTTGAGAATCTCGTCCTGCGCGACGTGCGCGTGTTCCTTTCCACCTACGGCGGTGTCGACAACAGTGTCCATTATTTCCGAGATGAGAAGGGCCTTGAGGTCGATCTGATCGTTGAGCACGACGGGCGCTGGGGAGCCATCGAGGTCAAGCTGAGTGATGCGAAAGCAGACGATGGAGCGAGAAATCTCAAGGCGCTGGAGAGGAAAGTGCTCTCCAATCCTGCCGCCCAGAATGCCGCGCCGGCGTTTTTGGCGGTCGTGGTTGGAAAGGGGAGCATTGCCTATACACGCGACGACGGCGTGGCGGTGATTCCCATGGCGGCACTTGGGGCGTAGTGGTTTTGCGGGCGTGCCGTGCTTCCTTTACCGAAAATCCATTTGGTAAACCAGATGCTCGCGGATAGAATAAAGTTGACGGCAGCCCAAGGGTGATAGCTGGGCAGCGCCGTTGCTTGGTCAAGAGGTCAGTGCCTTAATGGCAGCGACTTGTTATGCTTCGAATGCTGCTTGAGTGCCTCGGAAAGTTCGATAAGCGCCGTGAAGAGCGAGACCAAAGCAACCAAGAGCTCTACGAGCTCTGATGGGCCCGGGATGACCGCTGATTCAAGTCACCGGGCCTAAAACTTTTTCATGCATTTGAATAGAGCGGGCAACTCTCTTGGGGCCGTCTGCATGGCGTGTGCCTGGCGCATGGTATTGCGCCCCACTTTCATGTCCGTACGGGCGCCTATCCTTACGGCAATGTAGCCGCCTATGTAGCAAGCGGCAGGCAACGGAGAAAGGCCCTAACCGTGTCAGCTGAAAAGACGCCGTGTATCTCGGCTATCGATACGACGAACTTTGCGCGCCAGATTGTGCTGGACTTTGAGTTTGCGCCGGTGCCAAAGCAGCGCCAGCGCCGTGGGCTGCGCAATGAGATTATTGAGGCCGGTGCCGTCAAGCTCGATTACCACGGCAACGTTATGGGTGAGTTCTCGCAGTTTGTGAAGACAGAATTTACCGAAGGCGTTGCGTATCCCGTCCGCGAGCTTACGGGGATATCGGCTGTGGACACCGCGATGGCCGATCCGCTCTATGTGGTGATCAAAAGGCTCAGCGATTGGATCGGTCGCTACTCCGCCCAGGTGGTTTGTTGGAGTGGGGCGGATCGTCGACAGCTTTTGACCGAGTGCCAGGCAAAGCACATCGACCTTTCCGCATTTCCTACGGACTGGGCCGACCTGCAGGCGTTTTACACCTCGATCATGGACGTGGGCAGCCACGGGTGTGTCTCTTTGAGTGACGCGGCGACGTGGTTTGGCATCGAGTTCGACGAGTCGACGGGTCACGCCCACAGCGCCCTAGCCGATGCGCGCGTGACCGCTAAGTTGCTCAAGCAGGTAATGGACGGGGGCTACCACGTGAGCCCGCGTGCCCAGGAAGTCCGCCAGCGGTGGGGGATGGGCGAGCGAGCCCAGACACGCCTTTCCAGCAAGTGCCCTGAGCTGAGTGATCTGCTGCTGAAGCTGAAGGCGGAGGGGAGATAGGGGGCGTTAGCTGTCTGCGTGGCGCGTGCCTGTCGTGTATCGCTACTCTTCCTGCTGCTCGGCAGGCAGGATGTAGACGTTCTCGGCGTCCACGGCGATTTGCGTGGGGCGGTTGTAGAGGGTGTCGATCTCCATTATGCTCTGCCTGAACGGCGCGACGTCGGGCGTCTTTGCCTGGTGGAGCTTCTCGATGAGTTTCTCGGATTGCTCGTCGTTGAACCTGCCGATGTCCTCTCCTGCACCCTCAAGCGCCTCGTCTATGGGCGTGAACTCGCCGATGGGCGTCGCCGCGATGACGCGACCGAGCATCTTGCCAGCGGACGCGATGCCGCCCAGAAGTGCCACGTCGATAGTGTCGGCAGCGCTTGCCTCGAGTGCGTCGTAACACTCGGTGTAGAGCTCGCGGTACGCAAGCGAGTCCGCTTCGATTTTTGCGGCAGTGTCTGCGAGCTTTGCGGGCTCGAAGTTCTGGGTGAGCATGGACTCGAGGAACAGCGAGAACGCGTGGATATAGGTGGCGAGCTGGTAGTCCTTGAGATAGTCGAGAACCTGGTCGAGACGCCTTTTCACGTCGTCTCGCACCTCGATGAACCCTTTCTTTTTCAGGTCCGCCTGCGCCTGCGAGCGGAAGAGTTCCATGTCACGCGTGGACGCGTGCTCGATGTCGAGCACCTTCATATGGGCGTTGGCCATGTAGGTGGCGTCGCCGCAGTTGAAGCTGTAACCGTTGAGGATATCTGCGAGCGTCTTGAGATCGCCACGCATGTTGGCCTTGTCGCGCTGACGCATGTACTCGAACATTTCGTCGACGGACTCCTGGATGGAGTCGAGCTTTTGGTTTATCTGCGCGATTGCGGCTGCCATGAACAACGACGTTGGATCGTAAGGCACCTGCGTGACGCTTGTGGCGATGTCGCCCTCGACTACGTGGAGGCGCGCCTGCCCGAAACCCTTGGCCGCATCGCGGTAGGACCCCATGAGGCCGCTGCCGTCCTTGAACGATTGAAGTATCGATGGGTCAAGCGGATTGCCAAACTTGTTGGTTGGCCGGAGCAGCATAGGCACACTCACCGTATTGGTGACGGTGCGGAATGTCGAGGGAAGTGAGGCGAGCGCTATGCCGAGCTGGGGGACTCGTTCGAGCGGGAGCTTGATGGCGCCGGAGACGTCCGCCCGCTCCTGAGTGAGCGCGAGGTGGATTTTGGTGGATGCGAGTTGTTTTGCCACGAGTTCCTCTCGGCCGTCATCCGCCGAGGGTTTGGTCTCGTTGTCTGCCATAGCGTGCTCCTTGCTTACGTTGATAGTCGTGGGCATTATCTCACCGTTGAGCGGCCTGCTGGGACGGGACGGACTAGTGGCGGTTCGAGGACGATTAGTGGACGAAGCACGTCAGCCTTGCTGGCTTTCCTACGGACTGGGCCGACCTGCGGGCGTTTTATACCTCGATCATGGACGTGGGCAGCCACGGGTGCGTCTCTTTGGGTGACGCGGCAACGTGGTTTGACATCGAGTTCGACGAGTCGACGTGCCACGCCCACAGTGCCCTAGCCGATGCCCGCGTGACCGCCAAACTACTCAAACAAGTGATGAACGGGGACTATCACGTGAGTCCGCACGCCCAGGAGATCCGCCAGCGATGGGGGATGGGCGAGTGCGTTCAAACACGCCTTTCCAGCAAGTGCCCTGAGCTGAGTGATCTGCTGCTGCAGCTGAAGTTGGAGGGGAGGTAAGGAGATGTGCTGAGAACGGTGGTCGAGTGTTGGATATACCTTGGCATCAAGGCCAATTTGATAGATCAACGCATGCAGATAGGCTGCCTACCGATAGTCCCAGGAATGACCTTCGATTCAAGTCGCCAGGTTTCAAGCTGTATATCATTTGGAACATCTGAACGGCTGGCTGGCTTGGAGGGTTCACGGCTGTAGCGTGCCGTGAGTGAGTTCGGCTCTCGCTTTAACTTGGGGCCTCGCTGATTTCTCATGCGTGACGTTTAGAATCTGATGCAAATTAAAGGCCGTATGCTCTTTTGCGGGACATGTTGTTGAACGACCGGCTTCATAAACCTGTAGCAGCTTCTCAGGGCAGATGAAAAGGGGCTAAAAACTGCTTATCTTGTTCGTGATATACGATGCTATTCTGCCAGGACTAACAACTTTCTCAAGGACGTTCCGGATCGCATTCGCGATTTGAGTTATCGACTGGACCTTGCAGACCTCGAGCGGGAGAGCTTGGATGAAACCCTCGGCAAAGTTTTGGGGCGGTAGCCACATTGCGGGCCCTTATTGTCTAACCTAGCTCGTCAAGCAGAGAGGGGTTTGCGTCTATATCCATGCCAAGGGCTTCTGCGACAGATTGCGCAACCGCAAAGGCCATCTTGGGAGGAACGGCGTTTCCAATTTGCCGATAGCGGGAGCATTGCGAACCATACCAAGGCATATCCCTCGGGAAGGTCTGTATGGTGGCGGCTTCCTGGACCGAGATGCGGCGAAGGCGAGGAGGAACGCTATCGGCTACTTTCCCGCCTTTCTGAAGCTCTTCGTGGTATTTCTCGACCCATTGGGTCGCTCCGGTTTCGAGCGTCTCTTGATCGACAATCGGCGTTCTGTTCCCGCCCATTGAGGCGGGAAGCGTCGGCGCGGGCTTGTCCATGTCCATCGGGCGGCCTTGGCCGTTGAACAGCATGCCTGCAAACGGCGACGGGCGGAGCACGGGGCTTTTTGCCGTAGTTACCTTCGCCTTGCAAGTCTGATCATTGCCCGGCTCGCCGAGAGGAGGCAGCCCGCGCAGGGCGTCGGCCACACCCACCCATTCCTTGACTGTCGGCTGCGGGTAGTTGTACTCGATGCAGGGGTCCTTGATCCCGACAAGGAACATGCGCTCTCTGGTCTGCGGGACGCCGTAATTGGCACTGTTCAGCACCTCAAGGTTGGTTTTGTAGCCAATCTCTTCCGCCTTCTTGCGGATGTCGGCAATAGTTCCAGCCCAGCGTTTGTTCTTGGCGAGTGCCTTGACGTTCTCCATCACGAACGCTTGGGGCTGGACCCTCTCGACCATGCCGAGGAAGTCGAAGACGTGACGCGAGCGGGGGTCGTTCGGGTCCATCTTCCCCGCGACCGAGAAGCCCTGACAGGGCGGTCCTCCAATGACTAGCTCCGCCGAACCCCTTCCGGGCAGTTCCTCAACTTCCCTAATATCTCCCGTGACTATCCTGTGGCTCAGTGTTTTGCCGGTCTTCTTCGAGATCGCGTCCATCGCGGCAGCGTAGGTTTTCATGGCGTCCGGGTTGATATCGTTCGCAAATACGGGGGTGAACCCGGCGGCGATGAAGCCGAGGTCGAGACCGCCCGCTCCCGAATAAAGGCTGACGAAACGCTTCATTAAAGCAATCCTCCTGAATAGTAGAGCTCATTCCAATATGGAATGAGCTCATGAGATGATATCATATACAAGCATGGGTTGCTGCCGGAAGGGGGCGTTTATGGAAGACTTCAATCTTTCTCTCGGGAGACTTATCGCTAAATGGCGGAGACGCTCCGGGATGTCACAGGCGGCGCTCGCTGAGGCAACGGGATGCCAGCAAGCGTCGATTTCGAAACTGGAAAGCGGCTCCAAGCGCATAACTGTCTCTGAGCTTTCTCAAGTGCTTTGTGCCTGCGGATTAACCTTCAGTGCGGTAAGCGACGATCTTGATGGCCTTATCGCTTATGAGCCTCAACCTTTATGGGAGCGTGTAAATGAGTAGCAGTGCAAACATTTCTGAAATATGCGAAGCGCTTCTGGCGGCGTCCCTGCCTATAGATCCGAACTCGATGGAAAGCGCCGCGATTCAGGTTGCGGACTATTACGAGAACGGCCCTGAGGAATCCAGGATTCCCGCCGAAGAGATCTCCGATCGCTTCGGCGAGATGTGGAGCTTTTGGCTTGAGAACTACGATAGTCCCTCAAAGGAATTGAAGGACGTCATTAGCGCCGCGGTTGGCGTCGACCATGGAATGGAAGAGCTCGCGAACGGCTACTTCAAGCTCGAAGAAAAACTCGAGGAGAAGCAGTTCATGGCAAGGAGTCATGCAATCGCTTTGATTGGCTGTGCTCCGCTCATTCGTACCCTTGTCGTGGAGCAACACCTCGGTCTCGATAGGATTAGAGGCATTCTTAACGTTCCTGCCGCAACTTTCGACGCCATCAATGCTGTAATCAGTTCTATCGGTATTGACCCGCCCTTCGGCTCTGAGAGGATAGCCGGAATACATGAAACTGACGTTTCAGACGTCGCCGCCCTGTTTGGTGATATCGAACCTGACGTCGCTGGAGAAACTTTCCGAGGCCTTCTCGGATCGTTCTCGAGATGCGATACGCTTGCCGACGATGTTATCGACTTGGGCCTCATTCCTTTTGAGCCGTACCAGTTTATGCTCTACTTTGAGTTGCTTACGCTTGAGATGGTTGACAGATTCCCCGGCAGGGCGATTTACGAATGCACGCCCCGTTCGAGCAATGTAAAGGCGCTTTGGAACTCCATGTATCATCCCACTCAGGAGAATCCATACCTCAACAACGCCAAGTCCGTCTATTCACTTGACGAAGCATGGGCCGAAACGAAACTCTCCCGGCAGACTGGGAACGGCTCGATTCTGCTTGCCGATGTCTTTAGCATTCTGGCAGAGTTGCCCTACACGACGAGAAGACGCGTTGCTCACATTATTCGTTGTTATTTGATTCTCATTGCCGATTCTCGTCAAACGAAGACGCCTTTGGAGCCGATCGGCGTCGATTCCATCAAGGCTTTTGTCAAGCGCGTGGGGATCTCAAACAGTTTAACCAAGGGCGTTCTCGATCAGAGGCTGGTAGATTTCCTTACCCGCTGCATTCATCCGGAAGAGGGCTGGTTCGCAAGGGGTCTCGGCTCTTCCGTGAACGAGACGAACGCTTCGGGGCGCAAATATGGCGATGTTGAATACTTGGACCTTTCAAATCGTGCACATATCGAGGCCTATGAGGCACACGGTGGCGGTCTGCGGGATGAGTACATTCAGGCGCACATTAACTCCCTGCATGAAACTGTGCGCTACCACGAGCACGAGGCGAAGTTGCGCAACGAACCCTACGACATGACCGTTAGAGTCACGTACGTTGCCCATGACGTTTCGAGACTGATTGACTTTCATGATGGATGCACAAAGGAAATCGAGGGCATTCCGTTCGAGTTTCGCTTTATGACGTACGTCGATTTGCTCAACGCTGCTGGCGGCATCGATGTCGTAATCGGAAATCTGGCGGATTTTAATGAGTTGATTCATCAGAGGATCTCTAGGCTTCCCGATGCGTATACGTTGAAGCGGCGCTATCAGGAGATTACTGGATTGGGATTATCCGAAAAGAATTGGTTGCTGGGGCCCGCTTTCCGAGCTGTGGTGGTTCGGAACGCGGGCCTCTCTGTGCTTCCATGTAGCATAAGCGCTCGGGTATCTGTGCTTATTTTGACGTGTTGGATCCATTGGAGATGGGTGCGATTTGTATTCAGCATCTCTTTACTGCTGCGCATCTAGCCGCGGCATCAATGAACTTCGCTAGCACTTTCGGACTGTCAAAAGGCATACACAAGTGTCAGTCTTTTGACATCGCGTGGCCTGAGCGGCGGCGTGCAACGGCTGCACGCCGCCTGCGTCTGCCTACATCCCCGCAACCCCACGCGCGGCGCTCAACAGCTCGTACTCCCTCTGACTCCACTGGTGCAGCTCGGCCGCGCGTACGGCGTCGCGGCACAGATCCAGGAATACCTCGGCGCCCTCGCAGAAGCACTCGCGGGCAAAGATGCCCGACCCGCCCGCAACGCACGCGCCATCGGCAAACCGCTCCCAGCTAGACGGCTCACGCGAATCGTCTCCGGACAGTTTGATCTGCAACACATGCGGGTCGCCGGCAACGCAGAACTCTTTCTCGAGCTTTTGCACCGTGAAGCGCATCTGGTGGGAGAGGCTGCTCTTGACCATGGCCGAGGCGTAGCCGTTCTGCTTGTCCAGAAGATGCATTCGTTTTGGCTTGGCTGCCAGGTTGTGGAAGTTGCGCTCGCTGCGCACAGAGAAATTGTCCATACGGACTCCTTTCATCGATGTTGGCAGGGCCACCGTGCCTTTTGGCCGGTTGGCGTCGGGATCGTGGAGCCAACTCTCTACCCCGACTCTGGATAAAACGTGCCCGCTCCTTGCGGGCAAGAGGAAGTCTATCAACGTGTACGGACTCAACGTGTACGGACAGAAATCAAGCGCCATCCGCGAAATGACGCGCGGATGGCGTTGGTTTCCCAAGTGATTATTCGGCTTTCATCCGGAAAAGTGTCGAAATCAGCCGTGTAAAAGTACGGAAAAGTGTCGAAATAGGCACCTTAAAACTTCGGAAAAGTGTAGTTGGATGACAAAACAGCACTTAGAAGCCGATGCTGGATGCGGGATCCTGAGGCTGCCTTCAGCTCTCGCTACTCGTCGTCCCCGTCGTTGGGGTCGCCCTTGAGGGTGTTGATGTCCAGGTACTGGTTGTCGTCCTCTTTTTGCTGCGTTGCCGATTCGGACGCGGTGGGGCCGCGGAACAGCTGGAATCCCTCAAACGCAATGACACCGAGCAGGGCAATGATAATGGCGATAAAGGCAACCTTGACTGCCTGCGGAAATTCCGAGAAACGCAGCGCCTTTTCCTCGGCGTAATAATCGGCGAAGCGCTCTTCGCCCGTGCTTTTGGTATACGCCGGCGCGGACGCGGCCTCCGGGTCATATTCCGGTGCAGGCGTGGCAGCGTACGGATCGTTGAGATAATCGCTCGATGCGGTGCCATAATCCTCGGTCTCGATGCGACCGGTGCCAGCATAGCCATCGGAATAACCGGAATATGCCGCACCGCCCTCATAGTCCGCGGCGCTCGTGTTGGCGGCAAAAAGCGGGTTAACTGGAACATCGAGCGCCGGCATGCCGGTAGAGGTCTCATCCAGATCGGCTGCAGCCCAGGAATCGTAGGCAACCTGACGGGCAACGGGCTCATCGAGCCTTGCGACCGGAGGCTTGCGTGCCGCAGGAACAGGCAACTGCTGGGCGCTGTACATAACGGTGCTGTCGGCCGATTTGCCCTGCGTCGCTGCAGCGAGAAATGCCGCCGTCTCGGACGGGTCGCTTGCGGGGCGGGGAGCGGGCGTGGACGCCGAAGTGGGTGCGGGCGTAGGCGCGGGCGTCGAAACAGGCGACTGCGCAGGAGTCGGCGCAGATGCGGGCTTAGGCGCAAGTGTGGGATCGGGGCTTGACGGGCGATCCCCGCCGCCCATGAGTTCGTCGGCGGTCCACGGGCGATCATCCATCACGTCGTCAAGGCTTAGCGAAAACAGGTCGTCTTCACCCTCATCGAACATGCGGTGCACATGTCCACCAATTGCCGGAATCAATCCGCGACCGGTGCATGATGCCTTGCTCAACGCCATTCTGTTCCATCCTTTCGAAATACTAATGACATCGATTATATGGAACTTCCCAAGCGGCCCGGTCTTGGATTCGTGCTTTCCAGAACTCGCACCCAAAAGGGGAGGGGCAATCCAGGCGAGTGCCTACTTGTCGCCGGCCGCCGCCTTGGCCTCATTGAGGTAGCTATAGAAGCTGTACTTGGAGATGCCAAAGAACTCGCAGGCGCGCTCGCTCGACTTGGAAATGAGGAAGGCGCCGCGACGGTCGAGGTAGCCAATGGCACGAATGCGCTCGTCTTTGGTCATGAGTGCCGCGGGCTTGCCCACAAACTGCTCGCACTCGTGCAGCAGGTCCTCGAGCAGGTCGCCGATGTTCTTGGTAATGGGCTCGGGCTCGGTATAGCCCGTGCCGCCGGTGCCGGTAAAGGCGTCGAGCGAACGCTCAAAAGCCTTCATAAGCGTAATGTCAAAGTTGATGCCCAAAATGCCGACGGGCTTGCCTTCGTCGTTGCGGATAAAGATGGTCGAGGACTTGAGCAGCTTGCCATCGGTGGTTTTAGTGAGGTACGGCTCGCGGTCGTGTACGTCGGTGCTGCCCTCGTGCATGGACTCAAACACGATATGGCTGGGGCCGTCACCCAGTTTGCGCCCGCTGACGTGGCCGTTTTCGATCACTACGATGGAGTGGTCCACGTCCTCGGTCTCCAGATCGTGGACGACGACTTCGCAGTTGGGGCCAAATTGGAGCGCCAGGCCGTGTGCGAGGCGCTTGTAAAACTCAATCTGTGCGGGGGTCATGGGTGCCTTCCTAAAAATTAGTTTGGGCACACTTTGCCATAAACCACATCTGTTCGCAAACAAATCCATCAACAAGGCAATTCATGACCGTTCGGCGGCGAAAAAGTACCGATTACGGCAACAAACAATTTGTTAGGTTTGCCAATCAAAAAGTGTGATAGAACAGTGCTAACAAACTTTTTGTTTGGCATCCACATAAAAGTTCAGTCGCATGAATGGGAATGGGCTGAAACGCGTATGCGGGGGCCGGCAAGAGAGGACTTAAGGAGTTCACCGTATGGCCGATAAGATC
>CABRFW010000002.1 GCA_902470265.1 uncultured Collinsella sp. | reverse complement strand
GGTGGGATTGGTCTGATTATTCTTGTTGAAACTCGGCCTTTGGCTCATAAAAAACGGGAGATGCGGTTTTACATCCCCCGTTTTTGTTGCGGTTAGTCTAGGTCAATAAACTTGGTGCTTAGGATCTTGCCGTCTTTGACGAGCATTCTGGCCATGGTGGGGCCTCGGGTGCCTCTGGGGTAGCTGGCGCTGCCCGGGTTGAGAACTAAGCAGCGGCCCACTTGGGCTTCTTTGGTTACGTGGGTGTGGCCGTTGATGGCTACGTCTACGGATCCCACCGGAAGGTCTTCGCGGTAGTGGGCTACGGCGAATTTGAGGCCTTCGTAGGTAAAGAGCGCAAGACGGTCTACATCGGGGCCGTAGTCGCGGTAGTAATCGTTGTTACCCAGTACGGCCCGCACGGGGGCGATGGTGCATAGGTGCTCGTAGTCCATCTCTGACGTGAGGTCGCCGGCGTGGATAATCAGGTCTGCGCCCTCAAGCTCATCCAGGAGCGCAGGCGATAAATAGCCGTGGGTGTCCGAGATGATGTCGATACGCTTGGCGCTTGCACTGTTCATGGGATCCCTTCCGCAAAAAAACGATTCGGCAGATACATACAAAAAGGCCCCACGCCTCCGCAGACGATAGGTCTACAGGGCTGCGGGGCCAGTGTGCTAGAGACTCAGGGCCTTCTTAAGCGGCACGACGCGGCGGCGCGAAACCGGCACGCGTTCGTCGACGCCCGTAATGCCCAGCTGGATGGCGCCCGAGGGCACCGTCTCCACATCCGTGACGCACGCCAAGTTGACGATATAGCGGCGGTGAACACGGAAGAAGCCAAAGTCGCAGAGCTTGGCCTCAAACTGCGCCAGCGAGGTCGTCGACAAAAAGCGATCATCGACGGTATAGATGCAGGAGTAATCGTCCTTGGCCATGATAAAGCGAATGTCGTCCACGGGAATGAGCGCCTTGCGGCCGCCCTTTTCCACCGGGATACGCTCGATGGTCACCTTGCTGTCCGTAACCGGCTTGGTGCGTTGCATGACCTTCTCGATCGCGCGATCCAAGCGAGCTTCCTCGACCGGCTTCATCAGATAATCGACGGCATCCACGTCGAATGCCTCGACCGCATGGTCACTATACGCAGTCACAAACACGATCGCCGGCGGATTTTTGAGCTTATGCAGCGCCTCGGCAAGTTGCAGGCCCGAGGCACCGGGCATCGAGATATCGAGAAACACGACATCCACGCGACTTTCCATAAGCATCTCGATGGCGGAGCGGACGCTCGACGCCTCCGTGATCGTGCCGATCTTGCCCGTTTGCTCGAGCAGGAAGCGAAGCTCCGAGCGAGCCGGCGCTTCATCATCCACAATCATCGCACGCAGCATAGGGATAAAACCTTTCGTCAACTAACTACGCCGGGCATCCGTCGCATGACGTTGAGCCCGTAGCCCTTTATTTTACTCTTGAATGTCGAAGATGCTCTCTGACAAATCAAGATGAAGGAGCACTTTGGTGCCCTTGCCCGGCGCCGATTCGACACGCGTATAGGAGTGCGGCCCATAAAAGCGATGGATGCGCTCCGAAATATTGTGCATGGCCACACCGGCGCCGCCACCCTGGGGAGAGCTGGCGTCGGGACGGGCAGAACGCTCGTCAAACAGTCTGGCGGCGGTACCCTCATCCATGCCCACGCCATTATCGGCCACGGCAATCAAGATTGCATCCTCGCCGTCTTGGTGAACGGTCACGTCGATCCTCAGGGCGTCGTCATCGCCCATACCATGACGTACGGCGTTCTCGACAATCGGCTGGATCACGAACGCCGGCACCAGCGTATCTTCCACGTCCTCGGACACATCGAACGTCGCAAGCACGCGGTCCTCGCCAAAGCGGGCCTTCTCAAAGGTAAGGTAGCGCCTGGTCTGTGCGACCTCGCGCGAGACCGGAATAAGCGATCCCGAGTTGTCGAGCGTGGCACGATAGAACGATGAGAACTCACGAAGCAGTTCGCGGGCCCGCAGCGGGTCGGTGCGCGTAAACGATGCAATGGTGTTCAGCGTGTTGAACAGGAAGTGCGGGTTAATCTGCGCCTGCAGTGCACGCACCTCGGCGCGCGCCGTGAGTTCCTTTTGCACCTCGAGCTCGTGGATGGCGAGCTGCGTGGACAAGATCTCGGCAAAGCCCGAGGCAAGCGCGTACTGGGTACGGTCGACGGCGCGCGGGGTCTTGTAGTAGAACTTGAGCGTGCCGACGGTACGATCGCCCACCTTGACGGGGGCGATAATGCCGGCGGGGACTTGGTTGTGCGAGCCGTCCGAGCCCACGACATCCACCATACGGTTGAACGACTGCACGATGCCATGTTCGATAACGTAGCGTGTGGCAAGCGTGTGGATGGGAGTATCGGGCAGCAGTTTTTCCTCAAACTCGCCCGCGCAGGCAAGCACGTTGTCCTCGTCGGTGATGGCCACCGTCATGGCGCGCGTCTCGGGCAAAATGCGCCGGCACACCAAACGCGCCGACTCCTGCGTCAGACCGCCCTTAATGTCCTCGAGCATGGCCGAGGCCACCGAGAGCGTCTCCTCGGTGTACTGGGAGCGCACCGAATCGGGATTGAGCGTCAAAAAGATAAAGATGCACAGAAAGATGCACAGCAGCGCGCAGGCAATCACCGTGGCGATCGGCTCGATACCGGTCACCAAGGCAAAAATAAAGTACGCCAGCACGCAAATGGCGCAGGCAACGGCAATGATGCGAAAGATTGATATTGAACTATCGCGCTGGGCGCGGCGGTCGATCATTCGGCCCCCTCCAGGATACTGATCAGTTGTGCGTCACGCCAAAGCCCGTCCATGATCTTGGGCCAAAAGCTCTGGAAACGCAGGTAGCTTGCAGCGTTTTGGCGCGCATAGGCCTTTGCCTCGTCGATACCATGGCGCCAGATGCGCAGGTAGCCCTCATGCTCGCGGGTAAACACGCTGCGGACCATAGCGGTCTTGCGCACGCGGTCGTCGAGCTCGCGCGAAATCCACGGGCCCGGGTAGGGCATGAGCGATGCCGCCGTAACGGGAATGAGCTCCTTTTGATGCGCGGCGAATGTCAACTTGGCCCGTTCGTAGTACCAACGGTATACATCCTGCATAAAGCGCGGTGAGCGCTTTTCGGACTCCGGAGGCAGATGGCGCACGGTCCACTCGTTATCGAACCACACGTCGTAGCCAAACATGCGCATGTTAAAGAGGTAATCCAAGTCCTCGCCGCGGGTGATAAACGGGTCAAAGGCCACACGCGTAAAGGCGCGGGCGTGCAGGGCCATCAGGCCGCCGCACACGTAGTTGGAGCGCGAGATGCGGGTGCCCGAGAGCGCCTTTTTCATCCAACGGTTGAACTCGATGCGCTTGGTCCACCAACGATGGCAGATGCCCGCCTTGTCCGTGGGAGCCAGCGGCGAGCCGTCGCGATCGTAGAAATAGCCGCTCTTGACCAAGATCGGCAAGCCCTGACGCGTCTGCTGCCCCAACGCATAGGTCGCGCGCTTCATAAAGTCGGCGTCGATGACAGTCTCATCGTCATCCAAAAAGATAACCGCGTCATGCCCCAGCACAGCGGCGCAGGCTAGCCCCATATTGCGGATGGCACCGTAGCCTCGCAGGCTCACGCACTCGCCCGAACCCTTGGGCGCGATCTGAGCAACCCGGTCTGCGATGCGCGAGGCCTGGGTGTTGGTGACAACGGTGACCTTGAGCGTGGGATGCGCGTCGACAATCTCGTGCACGCGCAGCGACACATCGACTGTGGCAGAAACGGGACAGACCACCAAAAGGATGATGCGCGGGATGTCGCGCACCTGCTCAAGCGAGGCCAGGCAGCGGTCGAGTTCGGGATTGTCGGCGTTGAGTCGTGTCGAATGGTCATAGGTGCCAGGGGCGTTTGCGCAAGCGTCATCGCCCGCCCAATACGTTGGAATCACGACTGTGGCGTTCATGCCTTACCCTCCCTGCAACACAAAAACGGGACGCCGCCAAACACAGGCGACGCCCCGCGACCTAGCTGATTCCATCATACCCACTTGGGCAAATCATTGCTCGCAAGTCGCAATGTTTATTGCGGATAACCCCAAAAGAGTACCGTGGACAGGCACAATAGCCGCTCGCTCCTATGCGGCATGCTCTGCCGCCCGAGTCGTGCGGGACAGGCGGACCAGCAGCATAAAGCCAACGATCAGCAGCACGCCAATGGAAAGGACGCCCAGCGACGGGTTGCCGGTCAGCGAGGTGACGACCGACACCAGGAAGGTGCCCATAACGCTTGCATAACGACCAAAGATGTCAAAGAAGCCGTAGTACTCGTTGGACTTTTCCTTGGGGATAATGCGGCCAAAGTAGCTACGGCTGAGCGCCTGCACGCCGCCCTGGAACAGGCCGACCATAATGGCAAGCACCCAAAACTCAAAGGCGGTCTTTAGGAAGAACGCGGCGAACAGCACAATGCCCATATAGGCGGCGACTGCCACCAAGATCATGTTGAGCGTGCCCACGCGGCCGGCGAGCTTGCCGTAGATGATGGCGGACGGAAAGGCCACGAACTGCGTAACGAGCAGCGCCAGGACCAACTGGGTCGAATCGATGCCCAAGGCCGATCCGTAGCTGGTTGCCATGGAAATGACCGTGTGCACACCGTCGATATAGAAGAAGAACGCGATCATGTAGACCAGCACGGTCTTGTTGTGGGCGATCTCGCGCATGGTGTGTCCGACCTCGGAGAACACACCGCCCACGATGCGGCCGATAGTGTCCTCAGGACCGCGCTCGCGACCGTACTTTTGCTTATAGGTGCGAATGAGCGGCAGGGTAAAGATGAGCCACCAGGCACCAGTGATGATAAACGACAGACGCGTTGCCAGCATGGTAGGGACGCCAAGAGCGGGGCCACCCATGATGAGCGCCAGGCAGATGACGAACGGCACGGTGGAACCGATGTAGCCCCAGGCATAGCCCGAGCTGGACACGGCGTCCATGCGCTCGTCGGTGGTAATGTCGGGCAGCATGGCGTCGTAGAACGTCATAGAAGAGTTAAGGCCGATGGTGCACAGCACGTACACGGTCAAAAATGCCATGGCGGACATTGGGATAGCCTGCGCCAGGCAAAGCACCAGGCCCGTGAGGAAGAAGCCCAAAAAGAATTTGATCTTGTTGCCGGCGTAGTCGGCAAGCGCGCCCAGAATGGGCATGAGCATGGCGATGACCAGCGAGGCGATCGTCTGCGCATTGCCCCAGGCGACCACCAGGTCGGCCGAGGAAGCACCGGTATTGATGGCGTTAAAGTAAATGGGCACCACCGAGGTATTGAGCAGCACGAGGGCCGAATTGCCCACATCATACATAACCCAGTTACGCTCGAGCTTGGTGTATTTCATGGACAGGGACCCTTCGTATTCGCCCGATATGCAGTTAGTTCATCGTACCCCAATTGTCCAGAACCGCCGGTAAGGATTCGGCAAAGGGGCACGCACGGGCCCTATTCCTCGCGGTCGAACTCCTCATCGGCATTGAGCACGCGACCGCTGTAGTTGACGTGACTGGTCACGGCATCCATGTCACCGGTCTCGATAAAACGTGCGACCGTGCACTCGTAATCGACCAGCGCGCGATCAAAGACCTCGGGGAAACTCTCGTTCGAGACCTCGTCGGTAAAGGGATTCTTCCATGTCAGATGGCCCAGGTTACCGGTGCGCTCGGGCAGCTCCGTCGTCACGCGATGGGCAAGGCCGTCGAGCAGCGAGTAGTCGTGCACCAAGCCCTCAACCAGCGAGATCGCGCGCGTCTTTGCGGAGCCGGCCGGCTCAATCGCGCGGTAAAGTCGCTGCATATTGGCAACGGCAGCACCGTACTCCCCCGCCGGAATGTCAATGCCGTACACGCGTCCGGCAACATAGCTCATCAGCACGCCGGCCACGCGATTGATGCGATCGGTAGTGACGATCTCGCCCGCCGGCGGGTAATCGTCGACCGTAGCGCCATCGCGTTTAAGCTGCAGCATCAGTACATCCAGGTCGCTCTCGATCACGGCATGGACCTGACTGCTCGAATCCTCAAGCTCTGAATCGGACTCCACGATGCCAAACTGCTGCTCATAGACAAAGGGATGGGCGTTGCGGTCGAGCACGTAATGAGACAGCAGGCCCAGCGCAAAGGCGCGACCCAAGCTGGCGTCGCGCGGCAGCAGATGCGACACGCCGTCGCGCAGGCACGCGAACTGGCGAGACATACGCGACCGATGCATGACCTGCGCCAGCAGCGTGCAGTCGGAAACACGCGGTGTCAGAATGTGAAAGAAGAACGGGTCGGGGCCTTGGTTGCCCAAGATAAAGGCAATGCGCTCTTCATCGGACGTGATGACGCCCTGTGGAAGACGGTCGATGCTTTCCTCGCCAAACAGATGATGGGTGATAAGCGCGGGCATAATGATCCTTTCGATTTCATTCGATGCCACCCATTATGCCCACCGCGCGCCCATGCCAAACCCGCGGTGGTAAACGGCGCATCGCATGCTGTATGCGACGACCATTCCCCTTCGCCGCAAAAACAGAATGAAAGCTTAATATCATCCCGCTCGTGCGCCGAAGCAACTGTTTGCCCGTCGATGCGGTAAGGCATTAATGGTCTACTATTTCAATACACGCGTCTTCATGCTGTATCAATGAGAAGATCACGTATATCGCAAAGCAGTTCAAGCAACCCGGCGTCGTTCGGAGGCATCCATGATTACCGTTGCCGACATTTTGGCCCTACCGGCATTCGAGCGGATTGATTTAGTCGCACCCATCGAAGATGCCGGGGAGCACCGCGTCTACAACGTTGGTATCTTAGACTGCCCTCCTTCAATCAACGACTACAGCGCATACATGCCCGGCGAGTTCATTCTCACCAATCTTGGTTTTTGCTATGAAGACCCCGACCTATCCGACGCGTCGCTCATTGCCATGATTGAAAGGCGTGTCGCAGCCATTGCCGTTAAACGTGTGTACTCGCCATGTTTTACCGATGCAGTCGCCCAAGCAAGTGTACGCATGGGCGTCCCGGTATATCTCTATTCCGGCGCTTACCATGAGCGCGTCGCATTCGAGTCGCTCAACCTCTTGCAGCGCGATCTCGACGCATCCGACAAAAGCGACGCAGTCGACACGCTCCTATCGGGAAAGCCAAAAGCCCAAGTAAGACAAGAGATCAACAAGTTGGCGGGCCTTACCGGATCGACGATGCGCTGCATTGCCATCTCTGCCGAAAAAGATGATCGCTGCTCACTGTACGCAATTCAAGACACCCTCAACGATTTTCTGGACTCGTTTCGACAGCGACACGAGGATGTCCAAAACGCATGCGCGTTTCGCTACCACGATGCGCTGCTCGTTTTCGTCTCGTATGCCACCGATAAACAGCACGAGGGCGTCTTCTGTGACCTAGAAAATGCCATTCGAGGAGTTGGCGTCAACTACTGCGGCATAGGCGACCTGGTGCCCCTCGGCGAGGCAGATATCTCCATTCGTCAGGCAACAATCCTTCTCAATGAAGCCCATCTGAGCGGAACGCGCAGACTTGAGTGGTCGGATCTGTCCATGGGCGCCTTCTCCTATGCAGCGCAGACCAACCCCATGTTCGAGCGCACCGCGCAAGGTTTTCGCCACCGCATCGAAAGCTACGACACACAAAACTCTACCGAACTGGTCCAAACGGCACGTGCCTTTGTGCACTGCAGCGGCGACATCATCGACACCGCCGATCGCCTACACCAACACCCCAACACCGTCCGATATCGGTTGCGGCGTATTCGAGCACTCCTCGACATGGGCGATTCACACGACCGCGAGCTGCTCGTATTCCTTTCCCTCACTTTCCTCAGCAGATAGTGCGAGTTAACTCGAATCGTCATTTTTCACAAAACAACTCCGAATACGCTCGGACAATTGGCCTTGCAAGCCGCCAATTGCTCACGAATAACAATTCATTTGTAAAAAATAACAAATAGACCCCCGGAAGGCTTTGAGTTGGTACCAAACACACGGCATCTGGGTGCTCCTAGACTTTGAGTCATGGTTTCGGCGTGCCGCTGCACCGGCGCCCGACTACAGGTATCGATGCCCCATCCGGGGCGAACGAAACGCCTGACCTGTCTGGAGGGGCCCACGTGCGGGGCGTCCGTCGGGGGTAGGCAAGAACCGACGAAAGGAAACATGACTATGACTGATTCGGTTTTCCAGGGTCGCCACCTGCTCTCCACGAGGGACTACACCAGGGACGAGCTCATGTGGCTCATCGGCTTCGCCGAGCACCTCAAGGACCTCAAGAAGCAGAACGTCCCGCACCGCTACCTCGAGGGCAAGAACGTCGCGCTGCTCTTCGAGAAGACCTCCACCCGCACCCGCGCAGCCTTCACCACCGCCTGCATCGACCTGGGCGCCCACCCCGAGTACCTGGGCAAGGGCGACATCCAGCTGGGCAAGAAGGAGACGGTCCTCGACACCGCCAAGGTGCTCGGCTCCATGTTCGACGCCATCGAGTTCCGCGGCTTCAAGCAGGAGCACGTCGAGCAGCTCGCCGAGCACTCCGGCGTGCCCGTCTGGAACGGCCTCACTGACCGCGAGCACCCCACGCAGATGCTCGCCGACTTCATGACCATCAAGGAGCACTTCGGCAGGCTCGAGGGCCTCACGCTCGCCTACTGCGGCCAGGGTCGCAACAACGTCCAGAACTCCCTGATGATCACCTCCGCCATCCTCGGTGTGAACTACGTCAACGCCACCCCCAAGGAGCTCGAGCCCGACCCCGAGATCGTCGCCCTCGCGCAGAAGTTCGCCGCCGAGTCCGGCGCGACCATCCGCGTCACCAACGACCCCGTGGACGCCGTCCGCGGCGCCGACGCCGTCTACACCAACGTCTGGGCGGCCATGGGCGAGGAGTCCCAGTTCGCCGAGCGCGTCCGCCTGATGTCCCCGTTCCAGGTCAACGCCGAGCTCGTCTCCCACATCGAGAACCCCGACTGGATCTTCCTGCACTGCCTCCCGGCCTTCCACAACGCCGAGACCGAGTACGCCGCCAAGATCAAGGAGGAGCACGGCATCGAGGCCATGGAGTGCACCGACGACGTGATCTACAGCGAGCACTCCCGCTGCTTCGAGGAGGCCGAGAACCGCATGCACACCATCAAGGCCATCATGGCCGCGACCCTCGGCAACCTCTACATCCCGCGCGTCTAACCGCGCCACGGACCGACCGCACGCCGCGGCCCGCCCCTCCGGGCCGCGGCGCCTCACGTAAGGAAATACACCATGGCTGAAGAAATCAAGGAAAAGCCGGCGAGGAAGAAATTCCAGATGCCGAACACCTATGTGATCCTGTTCGCCGTCATCGCCTTCATCGCCCTCCTGACCTGGTTCGTCCCCGGCGGAGCCTACGAGCTCTCCGAGGGCGGCGACGCCATCGCCGGCACCTACCACGTGGTCGAGAGCAACCCCCAGGGCCTCTGGGACATCTTCATGGCCCCCATCACCGGCATGCTCGGCGGTGGCACGGTCTCCGGCGCCATTTCGATCTCCCTCACTATCATGCTGTTCGGCAGCTTACTCGAGATGATGGATCGCACCTGCGCGCTCAAGACGGCCATCAAGCGCATCACTATCGCCAATCAGAACAACATGCATGCGCTGATCGCCATCCTCGTTATCCTGATGGCGTTCTTCGGTACGCTCGAAGGCGCCTATGAGGAAGGCATCGTCTACTTCCTGATGTTCGTGCCCGTCATCCTGGCCCTCGGCCTCGATACGGTCACCGCGATCATGATCGTCGTCCTCGGCACCCAGATCGGCTGCCTCTCGTCGATCATTAACCCGTTCTCCACGGGCATCGCATCGGGTATCGCCGGCATCTCCCCTGGCGAGGGCATGATTCCCCGCATCGCGATGTTCGTCATCTTCACCGGCCTCGTCATCCTCCTGATCTGCCGCTACGCCGACAAGATCAAGGCGCATCCCGAGAAGTCCGTCCAGTTCTTCCGGCGCGAGCAGGACCTCAAGGAGTTCCCCGCCGCCGACGACGAGGACCTCACCCTCACCGGTCGCCAGAAGGGCGCGCTCGCACTGTTCGTACTTACCTTCGTCTTTATGATCGTCGGTCTGACCCCCTGGACCTCCCTCAACCCCGAGTGGACGTTCTTCGAGGACTTCGTCGCATGGGTCGCCGCAACCCCGGGCCTGCGCAACGTCCTGGGCACCGACATCACCGCCTTCGGAAACTGGTATTTCCCCGAGCTCTCGATGATCACCCTGATCATGGTCATCCTCATCGGCGTAGTCATGCACTATGATGCCGACACTATCATCGATACGATTCTCAAGGGCGCCTCCGGCCTGGTCTCCACCGCCTTCGTCGTGCCGCTGGCACGCGGCATCCAGGTCGTCATGGACAACGGCCAGATCACCCCGTCCATCCTCAACATGTGCGAGAACGCGCTGGCCTCCCTGCCGCCCTTCGCCTTCGTCGTCGTCGCCCTGGTCTGCTACTTCCTCATCGCCTGCCTGATCCCCAGCTCCACCGGCCTCGCCGCCGCCACCATGGGCATCATGGGCACGCTGTCCACCTTCGCCGGCGTCGACGTCTACATCATGGTCATCATCTACCTCATGGCGCTCGGCCTGGCCAAGATGATCACCCCGTGCTCCATCGTCGTCATGACGTGCACGGCCGCGGCGCACATGAGCTACGGCGACTGGGTCAAGAAGATCGCCCCCATCGTCGCCGTCCTGTTCGCCGCCTGCTGCGCCTTCCTCTGCGTCCTCGTGATGCTCTAGGTCTAGGCGCTACTCCCCCGCGGGAATCCTCGCGCGGCGGGCAAGCCCCTCCGTTTTTCCCGCCGCGCGCATTCCATCTAAGGTATGTAGGTCTTAAAGAAAGGAACCTGCCATGTCTGAAGAGAAAATCTACGTCTCCAACGCCACCAATCCGCTCAAAAAGGTCATGATGTGCTCGCCGAAGTACTACACCTTCAACGGCATCAACGTCATCACCTCCGAATGGATGAAGAAGGGCGATACCGAACAGAACGACATCATGGTCAAGGAATGGCAGATGCTCGTTGACGCCTACAAGGATAACGGCATCGAGGTCGTCGAGGTCGAGGCCAACCCCAAGTACGAGGTCATGACCTTTGCCCGCGACTATGGTTGCATGATCAAGGAAGGCGCCGTCATGGGCCACTTCCGTCATCCGGTCCGCCAGATCGAGGCCCAGTCCTATGAGGCAAAGCTTAAGGAGATGGGTGTCCCCATCGTCGCCCGCGTTAACGCAGGTTGCATGGAGGGCGGCGACTTCTGGATGATCGATGAGCATACGCTCGCCTGGGGCATGGTCGATCGTACCGATGAACAGGGAGTCGCCAGCCTCCGCCATCAGCTCGAGAAGTTTGGCTATACCGTCGTCGGCGTTCCCTGCCCGCCCGACAACCTGCACCTTGACATGATCTTTAACATCGTCGCTCCCCAAGTTGCGCTCGCTTGCATTGACCAGCTGCCCTACAACTTCCTGCAGATGCTCAAGCGCCGCGGCTTCGAGCTCATCCCCGTCGCCAGTGAGGATATGTACAAGCACGGCTGCAACGTCCAGTGCATCGGCAACAACAAGGTCGTTGCCATCGAGAAGAACAAGCACATCAACGACAAGATGCGCGCTCTGGGCATCGAGGTCATCGACGTGCCGCTCGACCAGATCCTGCACGCCGGCGGCGGCCCGCACTGCCTGACCCAGCCGATCGAGCGTCCGTAGTCCGAACGTTTCGCCTGGACAGTATTTGTCCGAGCCTCTCATGGGGCGCCGCTCCGCTGGATTCCGGCGCTGCGGCGCCCCTTTTTACCCACAAGCCCCTCAAAGGGGAAAGGAAGCACCCATGAAGATCTTGATCAGCGATTATGCCGAGAGCATGATGCCCCAGCACGACCTCGAAACCGAGACCCTCAAATCTCATCTGGGTGAGGATATCGATGTTGAGGTTTGCGCGTATACCGATGAGGCACGCGAGGAGTTCTGCGAGCATCTTGCCGATGCCGACGCTCTGCTCACTGCCTTCATCAAGGTGGACAAGGAAGCGTTCGAGCACGCTCCCAACCTCAAGGTCATCGCCATCAACGCCACCGGCTATGACAACGTAGACATGGACGAGGCAACTGCGCGCGGCGTGGGCGTCTGCCCCGTCGGCGAATACTGCACCTGGGATGTCTCCGAAAGCGCCATCGCCTATATGTACGCGCTCAACAAGAACTTCAAGTTCTACATCGGTCAGATTGAGCAGGAGCACCGTTGGGATTACGCCGCGGCTCCCGAGGTGCCTCGTCTTGAAGACCAGACCCTCGGCATCTTTGGTTTTGGCAAAATCGGCAAGTGCACCGCCCGTAAAGCCAAGGGCCTTGTCAAGCGCATCATCTCCAACGACCCCTTTATCGACCAGAACCTTTTTGGGCAAAACGGTGTCGAGCAGGCCGAGATCGACGAGGTTTTGGCCGAGGCCGACATCATTATCAATCATATGAATCTTAACGAGACGAACTATCATTACTTTGACGCCGAGAAGTTCGCCAAGATGAAGAAAAAGCCCATCGTCATTAACCTGGGCCGTGGCCTCTGCATGGACGAACCCGCTCTTATCGAAGCTCTCGATTCTGGCCAGATTCGCGCGTTTGGCGCCGATGTTCTGTATGACGAGACGCCCGACCTGGCAAACCACCCGCTCGTTGGCCGCGACAACGTGATTATCACGCCGCACTCTGCGTTCTATTCGTCTTCGTCGCTACGCGACCTCATGATCTTCCCGTGCAACAACATCGGACACTTCCTCAAGGGCGAAAAGGACCAGCTCTTCAAGTTGGTTAACGACGTTCCTGTCGTAAACGTGTTGTAGGAGCTTAAACTGCTTCCAGAACACGTGGCTCAACGGGATGAAGGCCTATTCTTCATCCCGTTTTATTGCTCCCCCTATCGTCTAAGCGACGTGCAGTCGCCGCGAACCAAAACAGCAGGGGCCACCAGACCAACAGAAAAGGGATCACTAGGGACCAGTCCTTAAAAATACCCGCATCTATATGCGACAACGTATATCACATTGTACGTTTACCGATAGGTCGGCTCGTTTGCGGAATACATGCCACCATAGATGTCCTCACATACTCACCGGATGGTATTATTGATATGTGATGCACGCTTTATTAAACGCATTACTTCCCCGACTTGAAGGGTGCAGCTTTCAAGTCGACAACAGAGTCAAGACCTTATTGATTAACGAGAGCCCCGTCTCCCATGGCGGAGGCAGGGCTTTCCGTGAAGGAGCTTTGTATGTCGGATAAGGCTGCCGCATCTGGCAAAGAACGTAAGCCACGCCAGATGCCCTCATCTTTTACCATTCTCTTTGGCTGCCTGTTGCTCGTGGCCATCGCCTCGTGGGTCGTCTCGTCATTTAGCCCTGACGTGCAGGCCGCAACGCTTGGCAACTTTATGGCTTCTCCCTTCTTGGGCTTTGAGAGCGCCATGCAGGTCTGCGTGTTCATTCTTGTGCTTGGCGGTTTCCTGGGCGTAGTCCAAAAAACGGGCGCGCTCGACACCGGCATCGCCGTGCTCGTCCGTAAACTAGGCGGTAATGATCTATTGCTCGTTCCTGTTCTCATGCTCGCCTTTGGCATCTGCGGATCCACGTACGGCATGCTCGAGGAATCCGTCCCCTTCTACCTGCTCCTGGCATCGGTCACGTTTGCCATGGGTTGGGATCCGCTCGTTGGATGCATGGTAGTTCTCATGGGCTGCGGCCTTGGCGTTTTGGGATCGACGGTCAACCCGTTTTCGACCGGACTCGCGCTTGATGCTCTCAAGGCAGCCGGCATCCCCTATGACCAGGGACTCATGATCGGCATCGGTCTGGTTATGTTCGCCATCGCCGAGATTTCGGGCATCATTTTTGTCATGCGGTATGCCAAGCGCGTCCGCACCGACCGCGCCGCCTCATCGCTCACCCCCGAGGAATGGGAGACCGCCGAGCGTCTCTACGGCGACAAGGACGGCGATTCCGCCGAGGACGCGCACGTCGAGCTTTCCAAAATTCAAAAGCGCGTCCTTGTTCTCTTCGCCCTCACGTTTGTCGTCATGATCATCGGCTTTATTCCGTGGCAGACATTCGGAGTTGGCCTATTTGATATCGGCGCCAAGGGCGATGACCTCAGCACCGCATGGAGCGCACTTTTGACTGGCCTGCCACTTGGTCAGTGGTACTTTACCGAATGCGGCATCTGGTTCTTCACCATGACAATTATTATCGGCAAGGTTGCCGGTATGCAGGAGAAAGAACTCGTCGACACCATCCTGCACGGCTGCGCCGACCTTGTTTCTGTCGCGCTCGTCGTCGCCGTCGCCCGCGGCGTCTCCGTGCTCATGTCCATCACCGGACTCGATGTGTGGATCCTCACCAACGCCGCCAACGCGCTCGCCGGCGTATCCGCCACAGTCTTTGCCCCGCTCTCCTATGCGCTCTACTTTGCCCTGTCTTTCCTCATCCCCTCGAGTACGGGCATGGCAACCGTCTCGATGCCTATCATGGGACCGTTGGCGGCATCCTTAGGCTTTGCCCCCGAAGCCATGGTCGCAATCTACCTCGCCACACACGGCGTTGTAGCGATGATCACTCCCACATGCGGGTCCATCATGGCTGGCCTCGAGCTTGCCCAGGTAAGCTACGCGACCTACATCAAGACGGCCGCCAAATACATGGTCCTGCTTACCGTGATTACCGTTTCGTTTGTCACCGTGCTGATGCTCGTTTTGTAATCGGCGGGCGCACCACAAATCACATCTTTTGAAAGGGGCCCAAAGAGCCCCTTTCTCTTAGCTCGAGGAGGGTGTCGCTTTATAGCGCCAAACTCGCCCCCGTTCGTGCCGTTTACCGAGCTTTTGGCGCGCGCACGCATTTGTTGTACATCTTTTTTGTAGGATAGACGGGTTATACATGAGGCAAGGCGGTTTAAATGGCATATGGTTTTAACGACGGCGATCAACGGCGACAGAGCGTTCGCCTTGCCGGTCGCGCTACGCCGACGCCCGAAAGCTCGTCTTCTTCCACCGCCGCCAGCCCGCAGTATCCAAGCAGCTCGCAACGGCAGCCCCGCCCTACGCCTCGGCAAAACACCAGCGGTTCTGAGACTCGAGGGCAGGCTAGTACCGCTGCGACTCGCAGACGCGACGGTGCCGTCGCTTCGAGCAGATCCAACGCTAAAACCGAACGGCGCAGTCGCAGTACCGATCAACGCCAAAGCACGCGCTCTTTCACGGGCACGCGCCAGCGCCAGACCGATGTGCCGCAACTGCGTCGCAACGGTCGCCCCCAGCCCGGCATCTTTGTCCGCCGTTCTTTTTCGCGCCCGCAGAACGGACGCAGCGGCCTGAGCTCTCGCCCGGCATCTCGAGCCGGCTCCGGCGCTCCCGCTCTACCCTTCCGCCGCGCACGCATCGCGCTTTGCTCCATCGTCGCGTGCCTGCTCTTTTTAGTTTTAGGCTCGTGTATCTCCCACGGATCAGCCGGTCTCGAGCCCACCGCCGAGGACAAGCTGCTCAAGGCCCCCGTCGCGCCCGGTTATTCTTTCGCCTTTTCGACCCCGCGCTCGCAATGGCAAGCCGGCACGATGCCCCATATCTATCAGATCGACCCTGCATGGTCGGAGCTGCCTTACGCCGGCGGTACCATCCGCCAAAATGCTTGCGGGCCTACGTGCCTCACCATGGTCTATATCTTTAAGACGGGACGCACCGATATGACTCCCGTCGATATGTGCGCGCTTTCCGAGGCAGGCAATTACGCCCCCACCGGTGCAACCGAATGGTCGTTTATGACGAGCGGTGCGTGGCAGTTGGGACTTAACGGAACGGAGCTTCATAACGATCGCGACTCGATGACTCAGGCGCTGCGTTCGGGAGCGCCCGTCATCGCCGCCGTTCGGCCGGGCACCTTTACCAACGTGGGCCACTACATTGTACTTTACGGTATTGACGACGCCGACCAGATTGAAGTCTTCGATCCCAACTCGGCCAGCCGCAGCGCCCGTCGCTGGGGCGTCGTAGAGGTCCTCAACGAAGTCGAAGCCATGTGGGCCTACTACTAGTCATTGGGCACTCATTGGGGACAGACTTAAATGAGTGGTCGTCGGGGACAGTCTTACGGACGCCGGCCGAGAGCAAACGAAAAGGGCCATCCCGAACTGCTTGGAACTGCCAGCACGGAAAGCGCATCCTGCTTTGGGGCCCAATAGCGGGATGCGCTTTCCGTTAGCGGCCCGTTTGGGAAACTAGGGACCGCTTTTCGACAAAAATCCGGGATGCATTTTCCGATTGAGGGCCTCAAGGGAAACCGCACCCCATGTTGGACGCTCATTCTGGGATGTGCTTTCCGCAGTTGATCGATGCGGCCTTTAAGGACTGTCCCAAGCTGCCGGCAGGAAAGGAACGTCCCCAAGTGCCGGGTTTCCGCAGCCTGCAATGCTCCTCATGAACAGCCGCCTCAATAACAAAAGCCCCTGCGGCCGAAGCGGACCGCGGGGGCAACAGACCTGCAAGAGTTAACTCAAGTCCTCGCCATTTGATGCAATGACCTTTTGGTACCAGCAGAAGCTGTCCTTTCGGTAGCGATCGAACGTGCCTTTGCCCGTATCATCGGCATCAACATAAACAAAGCCATAGCGCTTCTTCATCTGCCCCGTCGAGGCCGACACCAAATCGATACAGCCCCACGGCGTGTATCCCATCAGGTCAACACCGTCCTCGACAATTGCATCGCGCAGCGCAAGAATATGCCTTCGCAGGTAATCAATATGATACGCATCGTGGACTTTGCCGTCTTCCAGCGCATCGAGTCCGCCCACACCGTTCTCGGCGATAAAGAGCGGAAGATGGTAACGATCGTGGTAGCCGGCAAGCGTCACGCGCAAACCCAGCGCATCGATCTGCCACTTCCAGGCAGTCTCTTTATCCTTGAGGTACGGATTGCGCAACGTCGGGAACACGTTGCCCTCCGCCTTCTCGGCGATCACCTGATCATCGGCGCACACCAAGCGCGAGCAATAGTACGAGAACGAGATGAAGTCGACCGTATGCTCTGCCAGATACTCCGTATCGCCCGGCTCAAAGGGCACGTGAACACCCTCTTTCTCGAGTGCACGCAGCTTCCAAGCAGGATAGGCGCCCGCAGCCATCACGTCTGTGTAGAAGTAGCGGCCGCGGTCCTCCTCATACGCAAGCCATACGTCCTCGGGCGCACAACGGTACGGATAGGTCGCACCGGCAGCGACCATGCAACCCACCTTGTTTGCGGGATCGATCTTGTGCAGAATCTCGACAGCGCGAGCGCTCGCCATAAACATATGGTGCGAGAACGCCGCGGTCACGGCTGCACGGTCACGCTCATCCTCGAGCGTGACACCCGCGTTGAGATAGGACAGCGCCACGCTGTTGATCTCGTTGAACGTAAGCCAATAACGCACGAGGCCCTGGTACGCGCGTCCGACGGTCTCGACGTAGTGCGCATACCGCTCGATCATCTCTCGGCTTTGCCAGCCACCATAGCGCTCGACCAGAGCCAACGGATAGTCGTAGTGCGACAGCGTCACAAGCGGCTCGATTCCATGCTCGCGCAGCGCCTCGAATACCTGACGGTAAAACTCCAAGCCCTCGCCGTTGGGCTCGGTCTCCATCCCTGTGGGAAAAATACGGCTCCAGCAAATTGAAAGACGCAGGCACTTAAAGCCCATCTCGGCAAAGAGCTCGACATCCTCGTGCCAATGATGGAAGAAGTCGTTGCCCCAGCGGCATGGATACAGCCTGTCCGGATCGTCCACGGGCTTTTGCCTGCCAAACATTACATCCCAGCGGTCGGAACCCTGTGGGATCAGGTCGGAGTGCGACATGCCGCGGCCGCCCTCGTTCCAGCCCCCTTCGGCCTGGTTGGCGGCGAGGGCACCACCCCACAAAAAGCCCTCGGGCATACCGGCGGCAGACGTTCTGTCAAAGTAACTCATGCTACTCAGCATCCTCGGCAGAAGCTGCCGCGGCGTTCTCCTGCTCCTGAGCCAGGAGCTGGTTATCGTACACCTTAAAGAACGGGTACCAGACCACAGCCATGACCACGATCAAAACGATCGTAAACACCCAGATGCGCGGGTCGAGGCACTGGACAAAGCCCTGAACGAAGATGGGGAACGTGCCGCTCACCAAGACGTAGAAGTTAGAGACAAGACCCAGTGAGACCGCACCCCAATACAGCAGGGCCGAGATCATGCCGCCTAGCACAAACGGAATCATGAGGATCGGGTTGAAGATGATGGGCGCGCCGAAGATCGCGGGCTCGGAGATACGGAAGAAGCTCGGCACGATCGATGCCCTGCCAAATGCCTTGAGCTGCTGCGACTTTGCCCTAAACGCGCAGAGCGCCACAAAAGAGAACGTATTACCCGTGCCGCCGATGAGGTTGATGGCCAACGACATGAGCGCCGGGTGGAACTCAAGCGGCTGCCCGGCAGCATAGAGCGAGGCGTTGGCGGCAAAGGCGGCAAGCGTGACCGGGGCGGTGATGGGCATTACGATCATGTTGCCGTGGACGCCAAAGCACCAAAACAGCAGCGTCATGAAGCAGATAAGCAGTGCGCCGGGCACAGAGTCAACTGCGACGGAAAGCGGGGCAGCGAGCAGCTTCTCGATAACCGAGGGGATGGACAGCGCGGGATCGATCATCTGGATCAGCAGGTTGCCGCCAAAGAAGATGAGGATGTTGGCGAGCATAGGTACGATGGCGCCAAAGGTTTCGGACAAAAACGGCGGCACGCCATCGGGCATCTTGATGGTGATGCCCTTGGTCTGGCAGAAGCGCGTGACCTCGACGGAGACCAAGGCAACGATGATGGCGGTAAACAGGCCCTGCGCACCCAGATAGGTGCAGGGGACCGCCTGGAGCACGGACTCGTCAGCAAGCTGGTAGTAGGACGACGGCGCCGCGGCGATCAGGAACATCACCAGCGAGGTCATACCGGCGTTAAGCTTGGGCATCTTGTAGGTGCCCGCCAGGTTATAGGCGATTGCGAACGTCACGATCACCGACAGTATGCCCATCGTCATGTTGAAGGGAATGAGCAGCGTGAGCTTATTGGCCGTGGCAAAATCGAGCCAAGGGCCAAAGACGGACCAGAACCCGCCCTGCGCCACCAGGTCGGCCGTGACCGGCGGGTTGGCGAGGATCATAAAGACGGCAGATACCAAGATGAAGCTGATCGCGCTCATAAAGCCCTTTTGCATGGAGGCAAAGTGGCGCTCGGTGCCTCAGAAATTGGCGATAGGGGTCAGTTTTTCCTGAAGCAGGGTCATGAACTTCTCCATGGTTGCCTCCTAACCCAACAGCGACTGGGCGAGTGCCAGCACGTTGGCGGCGTTGCCCATGCCGTAGTCCTGTGCGGGGATGACCGCGGTCGGCTTACCGCTCCCCTGCTTGACGGTGTTGAGCTGGTAGGACACCTGCGGCCCCAAGAGCAGCACGTCATAATTGGCGCACGTCTCCTGATACTCGCCGATACCCACCGCATCGATATCGAGCTCGATGCCGTTTTGCTCCGCATATTTCTCGAGTTTCTTCATCAGAATGCTTGTAGACAGACCAGCTGCGCAAACAAGAAGGATCTTCATAAGGGATTCCCTTCGCATTGATTGGTTGGATAGTCACCGCACGCCGCTAGGCGTTCTTGGTTGCAGTGCGCTCATACAGGCAGATCAGCTCCTGCACGAGCTCCTGAGCAAGCATGGAGCACATGAGGTGGTCCTGAGCATGGACCAGCAACACATCCACCGACAGATGCTCGCCCGCTGCCTCAGTCGAAAGCAGCTGCGTTTGGATGTGGTGAGCCTTGATTCCCGCATCCTTTGACTGCTTCATGAGTTTGGCGGCGGCGTCAAAATCCCCCGCCTTTGCCTTTTCAAGGGCTTCGAAGGCAAGGCTGCGTGCCTCTCCCGCTGCAGCGACCAGCTGAAACGAAACCATCTCGGTTCCCTGATCGTCCATAACGGTCTCCTCTCCCGTGATGTTTGGTTTGTACTTGAATATTCGAAACGCCTATCTCCCGCCCGCAATCCTCGAGGTTTATTGCAGGTAGACTGACAGGGTCATCGACAAAAGAAGTCTTAAGCCGTATGCGCTTGCACAAGCGCCATCAGCTCATGCCAGGACCGGCGCTCGCGTAGGCGCTCGACCCCCTGGCGGTCCATAAAGATCTCGGCGAGCAGTGAGCTCAAGATCCGCGCCTCATCGCCGCCCGACCGGGCAAACGACACCATAAAGACGATATCGACCTCATGGCCGTATTCGTCCCAAAGAATGGGATGTTCGAGCAGGCCCACGGTAACAAAGGCCTCGGCGCTCAAGGGATGCATCCCATGGGGCATGGCTACCCCATTGCCAAACGAGGTGGCGCTCGCGCTCTCGCGCTCGGCGACCTCTTGGGCAAACTGGGCATCGACACGGCCGCTCTCGACGGCGCGCTCGGAGAGATATCGGAGAACGGCCTGCTTCGACGACGCCTCAACGCGGTTGAAGAACAGGGCACGGCTAAAGAAAGAGCTCACGGAGTCCGATTGCGCAGTGTCGTCGCTCAGCACCTTGCGGATAGCGTTGACATCGCTCGTCTCCAAGAAGAAATCGGCCTCGCGGACGGGCACGGGCAACTTGACGTTGAGCGGCACCGTTGTGAACACGTAGTCGATATGCGAAAAATCGAACGTTCCCACGCGGGCGACATCGCATGTCTCAATCGAATCGATATACATGCCAAACTGCTTGCGGTACTGGTGCTCGAGCATACGGGCGCTTCCCGCTCCCGAGGCGCACACGATCAGGATGCGTTTGCGACGCGGCTGGTCGGCTTGCTGCTCGAGGGCCAGGGCAAATGCCATGGCGATGTAGCCGAGCTCTTCATCAGAGGGCTGGCTGCCAAAATGACGCTCGAGTACCTGCGAGGTGCCAGCTGCCATCGAATAGGCCAACGGAAACCTCGTCTTGATATCGGACAGCATGGGGTTATCCATATGCATGTGATATTCAAGGCGATAGCCCAGAGGGCCGATATGCCGAGCAAGGTTCATGCGAAGTTCAAGATCGCCGCTAAAGTCAAACCTAAACTCATCGTTGACCGCACGTACCATCTCGGAAGCAATCTCCCACATCTCGTCCGAGATAACGGCAGAGCCCTTCTCGGGCACGCCCGTGCCCCTGCCGAGCAAATGGATTGCGATAAAGGCAACCTCTTCTCGGGGCATGCTCACGCCCAGGGCATCCTTGATGTTTGCGGCAATCTGGAAAGCCGCGGCGTATTCGCGCGTTCCCTCCAGTTTTTGAACGTCCGATTCTGCAGCTGGGACATAGCAGCCCTGCTCGATGCGGCCAAGAGCAATGTAAAGATGCATGATGAGATTGCGGGATGCCAGCGAGCTCACCGTGACGGGCGAGGCCGTCAGGGCATCGTCCACACATGCGGCGATGGCCCGCAGGCGCTCGGCGAGCTTTGCATCGTCGGTGTCGGGCAACACGGGCCTCACCAGCGAGGCCAGGCACAGGCGCCGTTGCGACTCCCCGCCCGCAACGCGGATTCCGTAGCGTGGGCGCTTTTCGAGCGTTAAGTCAAATTGGGCGAGTTTCTGCTCTACCAGACGCATGTCATTGGACAGAGTTCGCGCCGAAACGTAGAGTAAATCCGCATACTCCTCAATCGTCACCCACTGGGACCGCATGAGGAGGTCGTTAAGAAGGAAGGACACACGGCCGTCGCGCGTATCAGGAATGCCCGGATGGGCCTGAGCCGCACCGTCTAGCAAGCGAGCAAGCTCATCTGCACGTGCAACATCGATACGATACTGCCCCTTGCTGCCAACGATGCGTGCAACCCCTGCAAGGTTGTCGTTTGCGCGATGGATATAGTTTCTCACGGCGCGCTCGCTTACCTCGAGACGCTTGGCAAGTACCGCGATAGCGACAGGCTGAGCGTCCTCGATCATATTTACAAGCTGCTTGACGCGAGCATCCATGTCCTCCTCCTTTCCCTGCGTCTAGTCTAACGCGGTAAAGAATGACACTCCACGTCGCGCTCGTTCCGCCAACTCGGAACAGGTTGCGGGGAGTCCAGCCGAACTTATAGGGAGCACGGAGAAAGGACCCGAAAGCCATGTGCCGGTGTGAGATGCGCTTTCCGCAGTCATTGGGGACAGACTTAAATGAGTAGTCGTTGTGGACGTTCTTGTTTGACTAGTCGTTTAAGAACGTCCCCAATGACTAGGTGAATAGCAAAAGCCCCGCAGTCGGAGCGGACCGCGGGGCTCATGAAGAGAGGCTAGTTTGTGGGCGCTTTGCCTGGCGCCCACGGGAGAGGCAACGGAGTAGGGGCTACTCGTGGATGCGGGTACCGGAGAGGCCGGCCATGGTCTCGGCGGCCTTGTCCAGGGCGCCGATGATGCAGGTGCGGCCCTTGCGGGAGCGGGCGAACTTGATGGCGGCGCGGACCTTGGGCTCCATGGAACCCTTGCCGAACTGACCCTCGTCGGCCAGGCGCTCGGCCTCGTCGGCGGTGAGGTCCTCGAGCTCCTCCTGGTTGGGCTTGCCAAAGTTGATGGCGACGTGCTCGACGGCGGTCAGCAGGAACAGGACGTCGGCGTCGCAGTCCTCGGCCAGCAGCTCGCCGCCCAGGTCCTTGTCGATGACGGCGGGAACGCCCTTGTAGCAGCCCTTGTTCTCGTAGTCGCGGACGACGGGGATGCCGCCGCCACCGCAGGCGATGACGATGAACTCGTTGTCGAGCAGGTTGAGGATGGAGTCGGCCTCGACGATCTTCTTGGGATCGGGGGAGGCGACGACGCGACGCCAGCCGCGGCCGGAATCCTCGACGAAGACCTTGGAGGGATCCTCGGCCATGAACTCCTTGGCCTGCTCCTCGGTGTAGAAGGGGCCGATCGGCTTGGTCGGGTTCTTGAACGCGGGATCGTCGGGATCGCACTCGATCTGGGTGACGACGGTGGCGGCGTGCCAACGCTTGTAGCGCTTGTGCATCTCGCGGCCGATGCCCTGCTGCAGGTGATAGCCGATGTAGCCCTGGGACATGGCGCCGCACTCGGGCAGCGGCATCTCGGGGGTGCCGATGGCGTCGTGGGCGGCGGCGAAGGCGTTCTGGATCATGCCGACCTGCGGGCCGTTGCCGTGGGTGATGATGATCTCGTTGCCCTGCTCGATGAGGCCGAGGAGAGCGTGGGCGGTGTTGCTCACGGCCTCGATCTGCTCGACGGGGTTGTTGCCGAGGGCGTTGCCGCCGAGGGCGACGACAATACGATCGGGCTTGCCAAGAGGCTTAGACATTGCTGGAATCCTTTCTGTAAAAGGCCTACAACCCATTAATAACCCGCGTCCGTGCGATACGCGAGTTTATTAGGGTTTATATTCTCTTTATCGCTCATTTTATTCATTTTGGAAATACCTAAGCGGCGAACGGTCGATTTTACCCGCTCAGCGTAAAGAAGCCCAGTTCAGGTATATCTACGCCATTTACGTGCAACTTTATTTAAATAGAGCAGGGATTAGACCAGATTATGCAAACTATATCTTTGCTAAACACAAAACGGACAGCGCAATATCTTACTCGCACTATACGCGATTCTATACATTAATTTGACGAGTATGCATCCCTGCAAAAACATGGGGCTTTTCATCCAACATAAGGGATAGCCGATCGCGCTTCACCCCGCGGCAAGCGACTGCGAGTTCGCAGTATGGAACTTTACCGTCGGCTTCTGCATGAACGCTGCCGACGCCCTTTCGCTCCTGCGCGCCCAAGCAGCCGAGAACGCTAACGGCGCCACTGCCAACCTGGCCACCCTCAACAACGGCGCTGCCAGCCTTTTCGCAAAGTACCGTGCTGGCTCGCTGGCTTTGAGGCCTAAGCGAGCTTTGCTATTTGCCAATTTTTGTATGATTTGGGTCAAATCTATCTGCCAATTTTTGTATGATTAGGGTCAAATCTATTTGCCAATTTTTGTCATTGAGGGGTTTTAATGCTACGCCGTAAGGTCACTGACAGGCTTTTGAGCTGGAAGAACAAATCCAATAAAGCGTTGCTTGTTACTGGCGCGCGTCAGATTGGCAAGAGCTATGCAATTCGCGCGTTTGGAAAGAGCAACTACGCTTCGTATTATGAGGTCAATCTGCTACTCGATGCCGAGGCAAGAGACGTACTTGTTGGCGCTAAGAACTCCATTGACTTCATCAACCGTGTGGCCCTTCTTGCGGATGCACCGCTTGTTGAAGGAGACACGCTTATCTTCGTCGATGAGATTCAGGAGTATCCGCAGATCGTTACACTTATGAAGGCGCTGGTCGAGGACGGACGCTTTAGCTATGTCTTCTCGGGGTCTATGCTTGGGACTGAGTTTAAGGGGATCTCTTCTTTTCCGGTGGGGTATGTCGAGCACATTGTTATGCGACCGATGGATTTTGAAGAGTTCTGTTGGGCAAACAGCATCAGCGAGAATGTGCTTGCAGACATTCGCAGCTGCCTTGTCGAGAGACGTCCCGTCGAAAACTATATTCATGAGGCGATGCTCAAAAACTTTAGAGCCTATATCGTTTGCGGCGGCATGCCAGAGGTCGTTCAGAACTATATCGATTCGGGCTATTCGCTCGTGAGAACGCGTGAGCTTCAAATTCAGCTAGTCGATCAGTACAAAAGCGATATCTCTAAATATGCATCGACTCGAGCGTTTAACGTTCGCTCCATTTTCGAGCAAATTCCCGTTCAGCTTGAGGCGGAGTCCCATCGCTTTATCGTCTCGTCTCTAGGCGAGGGAGCTCGTCTTCAAAAATACGAGCAGGATTTCCTATGGCTGGTGAACGCAGGCGTTGGATTGATGGTCCCCCAGGTGACGGAGGCCCGGAGTCCTCTTAAGAGGACAGAGAAGGCAGCCGCCTTCAAACTATACGAGTCCGATACAGGAATGCTCGCATCGCGATATCCCGGTAGCACGGCACGCGCTGTATATCTAGATATGAAAACCCCCAACCTCGGCGGTCTCTATGAAAACGTGGTCGCGCAGGAGCTTGTTGCCCTCGGAGCAGATACGTGGTACTACCAAACACGTGAGGTCGGTGAAGTCGACTTTGTAATCGAAGGCGCCCGAGGACATGTTGTCCCAATCGAAGTCAAATCGGGCAAGAAAGTTCGAGCACATGCGGCCCTCGATCGCCTGATGAGTGTGGGCGAGTACAAGATTCCCGAGGCCGTTGTGCTGAGCCACGAAAACCTTAGCGAAGAGGGCAAGATCCTGTACGTTCCAATCTATATGACATTCTGCCTCGATGAGTTTATGGAAAAGGACGACCCCAACAACGATTTCTCATTTGCACCCATATCTCTCTAGATCATCTGAACCAACAACCAAGCCCCCTCCATAACCAAAGTAACGCGTGGTTTCGCGGCCGCGCCGCGAAACAGCGACGGGGACAAAAGGCCCCCACAACCACGTCCCTCATGCAGCCCCACAATCCGAGGACGTAGTCGTAGCAGGATCTGAGGGCTGACCTTCGCGGACATTCCGCAGGACGAAGGAACCCCCGCCGCACGTAGTGCGCAGCGGGGGTTCCTTCATGTCCGAGGACGTCCGCGAAGGTCAGCCCTCAGATCCTGCGGTGGGAGACTTAGGCCTCGTTGTACACCGTCTTGAGCTTCAGCAGGTGCTGGTAGCGGTCCATGGCGGCCTGCTCGTTCTCCTTGAAGAGCTCCTCGGCGCGCTCGGGGAAGGAACGCGTCAGCGAAGCGTAACGGGCCTCGTTCATCAGGAACTCCTGATAACCGCCCGCGGGCTCCTTGGAATCGAGCGAGAACTTCTTGCCGGCAGCAGCCTCGGGGTTGAAGCGGAAGAGGTTCCAGTAACCGCACTCGACAGCCTTCTTCATCTCGGCCTGGCAGTTCTGCATGCCGCCCTTCTTGATGGAGTGCATCTCGCAGGGGCTGTAGCCGATGATGAGGGACGGGCCGTCGTAGGCCTCGGCCTCGTGAATGGCCTTGAGGGTCTGAGCCGGGTTGGCGCCCATGGCGACCTGCGCCACGTAGACGTAGCCGTAGCTCATGGCGATCTCGGCCAGGGACTTCTTCTTGGTCACCTTACCGGCAGCGGCGAACTGAGCGACCTGGCCCAGGTTCGAGGCCTTAGAGGCCTGACCGCCGGTGTTGGAGTAGACCTCGGTGTCGAAGACGAAGACGTTGACGTTGTGGCCGGAAGCCAGGACGTGGTCCAGGCCACCGAAGCCGATGTCGTAGGCCCAACCGTCGCCGCCGAAGATCCAGAAGGACTTCTTGGTGAGGTAAGCCTTGTCGGCGAGGATCGCCTTGGAAGCGTCGCAACCGCACTTCTCGAGCTCGGCAACGTAGGCAGCGGCAGCGGTCTTGGAAGCCTCGGCGTCGTTGACGGAGTCGATCCAAGCCTGGCCGGCAGCCTTGAGCTCATCGGACGGACCATCGGCAGCGATGATGTCCTGGGTAGCGGCGATCAGCTTCTTCTGGACGGCCTCGTAACCGACGGCCATGCCCAGACCATGCTCGGCATTGTCCTCGAACAGGGAGTTGTTCCACGCCGGGCCGTGACCGTCCTTGTCCTTGCAGTAAGGAGCGGTGGCAGCGGGGTTGCCCCAAATGGAGGAGCAGCCGGTGGCGTTGGAGATGAACATGCGGTCGCCGGCGACCTGGGTCACCAGACGTGCATAGGCGGTCTCGGCGCAGCCGGCGCAGGAGCCGGAGAACTCCAGGTAGGGCTGCTTAAACTGGCTGCCCTTGACGTTGGCCGCGATGAGCTCCTTCTTCTCGGAGACGTTCTCGACCATGTAGTCCCAAACGGGCTGCTGGTCCATCTCCTGCTCGGTGGGAACCATCTCGAGGGCGCCCTTGGGGCAGACCTTGACGCAGTTGGTGCAGCCCATGCAGTCGAGCGGGGACACGGCCATGGTGAACTTCATGCCCTTGGCCTTGGGGCCCATGGCGTCGAGCGTGCGGGTAGCCTCGGGCGCGGCGGCAGCCTCGTCCTCAGTCATCGCGAACGGACGGATGGTGGCATGCGGGCACACATAGGCGCACTGGTTGCACTGGATGCACTTGGTCTCGTCCCAGTGGGGAACGACCACGGCGACGCCGCGCTTCTCGTATGCGGAGGCGCCCAGCTCAAACTGGCCGTCGGCGCAACCGACGAAGGCGGAAACGGGCAGGCTGTCGCCATCCATGCGATCGATGGGCTCGAGCAGGTTCTTGACCTGCTGGGCGATGGCGGACTTGGTCTCCTCGGAGAGCTCGACGGGAGCGGCATCCTCGGCGGTTGCCCAGTCGGCCGGAACCTCGAACTTACGGAAGGCGGTAGCGCCGGCATCGATGGCCTTGTGGTTGGCGTCGACGATGGCCTGGCCCTTCTTCATGTAGGACTTGGTGGCCGCGTCCTTCATGTACTGCAGGGCGTCCTCGGCGGGCAGGACCTTGGCCAGCGCGAAGAAGGCGGACTGGAGCACCGTGTTGGTGCGCTTGCCCATGCCGACCTTGGCCGCCAGGTCGATAGCGTCGATCAGGTAGACGTTGACGTTGTTGTTCGCGATGTAGCGCTTGGCCACGGCGGGCATGTGCTCGGCGAACTCCTCGTCGCTCCACTGGCAGTTGACCAGGAAGGTGCCGCCCGGCTTGACGTCGCGGACCATCTTGAAGCCCTTAACGATGTAGCTGGGGTTATGGCAGGCGACAAAGTCGGCCTTGGTCACGTAGTACGGCGAACGGATCGGGGAATCACCAAAGCGCAGGTGCGAGACGGTGACGCCGCCGGTCTTCTTGGAGTCGTACTGGAAGTAGGCCTGGACGTACTTGTCGGTGTGGTCGCCGATGATCTTGATCGAGTTCTTGTTGGCGCCGACGGTACCGTCGCCACCCAGACCCCAGAACTTGCACTCGATGGTGCCGGGGGCTGCGGTGTTGGGCGCATCCTCGGCCTCGGGCAGGCTCAGGTTGGTCACGTCATCGACGATGCCGATGGTGAACTCGCGCTTGGGCTCGTCCTTCTTGAGCTCCTCGAAGACAGCGAACGCGGACGCGGGAGGCGTGTCCTTGCTGCCCAGGCCATAACGGCCGCCGACGACCTTGATGCCCGTCTTGCCGGCCTCGTAGAGAGCGGAGACGACGTCCTGGTAGAGCGGCTCGCCGATGGAACCCGGCTCCTTGGTGCGGTCCATGACGGCGATCTTTTTGACGGTCTCGGGGAGAACGTCGACAAAGTGCTTGATGGAGAACGGACGGAACAGGCGAACCTTGACCAGGCCGACCTTCTCGCCGTGAGCGTTGAGGTAGTCGATGACTTCCTCGAGCACGTCGCAGAAGGAGCCCATGCACACGACGACGCGATCGGCATCGGGAGCGCCGTAGTAGTTGAACAGGCCGTAATCGGTGCCGAGCTTCTCGTTGATCTTCTTCATGTAGCCCTCGACGACGGCGGGAAGCTCGTCGTAGACCTTGTTGCAGGCCTCGCGGTTCTGGAAGAAGATGTCGCCGTTCTCGTGGCTGCCGCGGGTGTGCGGGTGCTCAGGGTTGAGCGCGTGATCGCGGAAAGCCTGGACGGCGTCCATGTCGCACATCTCGGCAAGATCCTTGTAGTCCCACATGGCGACCTTCTGGATCTCGTGGCTGGTGCGGAAGCCGTCGAAGAAGTTAAGGAACGGGGTCTTACCCTCGATGGCGGCAAGGTGAGCCACCGGCGAGAGGTCCATGACCTCCTGGACGTTGCCCTCGGCGAGCATGGCGAAGCCGGTCTGACGGCAGGCCATGACGTCGGAGTGATCACCGAAGATGTTCAGGGCGTGGGAAGCGACGCAACGCGCGGAGACGTGGAAGACGCCCGGGAGCTGCTCGCCCGCGATCTTGTACATGTTCGGGATCATCAGGAGCAGGCCCTGAGAAGCCGTGTAGGTGGTGGTCAGAGCACCGGCGCCCAGCGAACCGTGAACGGTACCGGCTGCACCTGCCTCGGACTCCATCTCGACGACCTTGACCGGGGTGCCAAAGATGTTCTTGCGACCCTGGGCCGCCCACTGGTCGACATGGTCGGCCATCGGGCTGGACGGCGTAATGGGATAAATTCCCGCTACCTCGGTGTACGCATACGAGACATATGCGGCCGCCTCGTTGCCGTCCATAGACTTAAACTTACGCGCCATATACCCCTCTCCTCTCATATAGGTATACAGGCCCCGGCAATCGCCGGGATGTTGGCGTGATGGGATTTTCGTTGTTGCTTCCAATCATCTGGCAGGCGGACTCAGCAGCAGGTACATGGCGTGGAGAGAAGGCATGCCGAGGCGAGGAGGGCTGCACGCGCTCCACAGGCCCAGCTACCCGTCTTGCACATGACCGAGCGCCGCAAAGGCCGCATGCCGGATGCTCCCGGGCACGCCCCGGCGATGGGAGGCGCCCGCAACGGAAATCCGCATGCGGGTTTATTGTACCCCGCCGTCAAGTGTAATTTCGGCAAATATAGGTGGCCGGTAAAGGTTTACCTCGGGTGACTATTGTGCGCCCGGCACCGACGGACACAGTCCCCTGGAACCCCACAGCAGTTGCGGTGAAATAGGGACTGTTTTTGCTGTTAACGGCCTTAATCAGTCCCTATTTCACCGCAACTCATTGGGGGGATGAGCTAGAGGGCGCCGAGGAGGATGGCGTAGGTGGTGGATTCGCCGAGCTTGAGCTCGTCGCCGGGATTGAGTTGGGCGGAACGGCCGG
>CABRFW010000001.1 GCA_902470265.1 uncultured Collinsella sp. | reverse complement strand
GGTCTCGTGCGGGGTAATGGCCTCGACGGCAGAGACTGCCTTGGGCAACATGCCATCGGGCAGCGCGGTCTCGACCTCGCCCTTATCGCAGGCCTCGGCGAGTGACGGATTGATGGGAAGCGTGCCCAAGATGTCGAGGTTATAGCGCTCTGCGACCTCGGGGAGCTTGCTCTTGCCAAAGACCTCGATCTTCTTGCCGCAGTCGGGGCACTCGATATAGCTCATGTTCTCGACGATGCCCAGAATGGGGACGTTCATCTTCTCGGCCATGTTGACCGCCTTGGCGACGATCATCGAGACCAGATCCTGCGGGCTCGTGACGATGACGATGCCGTCGACGGGCAGTGACTGGAAGACGGTGAGAGCGACGTCGCCTGTTCCCGGAGGCATGTCGACCAGCAGGTAGTCGATGGGGCCCCACGAGGTCTCGCTCCAGAACTGCCTAATGGCGCCTGCGATGACCGGACCGCGCCAAAGGACGGGGTCGGTCTCGTTTTGGAGCAGAAGGTTGGAGCTCATGACCTTGACGCCGTGCTCGGAGATTTCGGGCAGCATGAGGTTGCCAAGGGCATGGACGTGGCGTCCGCTCATGCCGAACATCTTGGGGATAGAGGGACCGGTGATGTCGGCATCGAGGACGCCGACCTTGTGGCCGTGACGGGCAAGCTCGGTGGCGATGGCACCGGTGACAAACGACTTGCCGACACCGCCCTTGCCGGAAAGCACGGCGATGACGCGTTTGACCTCGGACAGCGTGTTCTCCTCAAATTGCGACGGCGACGTTTGTCCGCCGGCGGCCTGTGCGTGCTCGCAACCCATGTATGACTCCTTTGTATATGTTGGGGCCGGAGCCCCGTGATGTGACACGAGCGTCATTGTACCCTCGTTTGCGAGCGGGAGTCATTTGCGATGCATTTGGGCCGAGCGTGCTTGCAATACGATGGGTCCAAGCGAATGGGCGGGCTTACTGAACTTTGCTAGCGAACTCGAGGTATTGCATGCGCTGCAGCTTGTCGATCGTCGAGGCGTATGGGCTGTCTTCAGATTCCAAGTCGTAGCGCAGCCCGTCGGCACCAAGGTAGCCGGCGACATTGATGGTGGGCACATCTGACCTTGTTGCAAGCAGAGCCTTTTGATAGTCGGTGAGCGGGGCGCCGATCTTATTAAGGGTAATGGCTGCAATCTCGTTTGCCCCGACGGTGTCGTAGACGTTGAGCTCGGTATTGCCGGCGATTTCATAGTTAGCCCAGACAAAATATGTCGACTGATAGATACGGAAAGCGTGGCTTGCCGTATCTTCCTGGGGGTACAGCTCGTCGTTGAGAGTCGTTGCGGCGCTCGGCTGATGGTCGCCAAAAAAGACAAGGACAACCGGTCTGCCGATATTGCGGAGCTCGTTGATAAAGTACTCGAGGTCCCGGTCGGATGCGTTGATGCAGGTAAGATAGGTGTTGAGCGCGCTATTGGCACCCTCGCTGGCTCCCTCAACCCAATAGTTTGTCAGCTCCTCGGCGGGAACGGTGCCATAGTCGTAGCCGCCGTGATTTTGCATCGTGACGTCAAAGATGAACTGCGGGGCTTCGTCGGTTCTAAGCAGGTCGAGTATCTTGTCGTAGGTGACGTAGTCGCATACGCCGGCATGGTAATAGGACGCACCTTCGAAATCGCCGATTGAAAGAAAGTCTCCAAAGCCCAGCTGCTGATAGATTTTATCTCGATGGTAGTTGACGGGGTTTTGCGGGTGCATAGCCGTAGCGGTATACCCAAGCTCTTTAAGGTCCTTTGCCAGGCTGTTGACGCCATTCATCTGATACAGCTGATAGGGGATTTTGCCCAATCCAACAAAGGCCGTTGTCGCTCCGGTCAAAAATTCGAATTCGGAGTTCGCCGTTCCGCCACCGGCGACCGAAGCGAGCATGGTGCCGCGAACAAGTGTGTCGGGAAGCGAGTTGTAGAATGCGGGGCCGGTGTACCCGGCCGCCTGGAGCTGCTCAAAGCACGAAAGGTCGCTAAAACTCTCGTTCATGACGGCAACAATCGTCGGCTTGATTTCATTGAACTGGGCAACGGCAGCCGCGCGCTGCTCGCTCGAGCCATACGTGCTGTCGTAGGCGGCGGCGAGCTCCTGCTCGATGCTCTGCGCCTCATCGGGCGTATAGCCTTCGGGCTTCTCAATGGGCAACTCGTTGACCATTTCGGTGAACGAAGTGATAAAACCCTGAGACGTATATGTGGTGATGGGCTGCCAACGGTCAAATCCAAAATCCAGCGCCTGCTCCAAGTCGATGCTGGAAAAGCCTGAGAGCCCCACAACGGTCACTAGCAGAAAAGCGCAGAGGTTAGCGGCGATTGCGGGGAAGACATGGGTGGGCGTACGGAGCTTTCGCGGTCGGATAAGCGAAAGAAGCCCCAGGGAAATCTCCAGCAGGGCGAGAGAGGTTACGATTCCGGCGGTAAAGGTAAACTCGTATCCCTCGCTCACTTCCATTGCGGTGCCAAGGGCCAAGATATCGCTTGGCAGGATGGCTTCGCCTTTAAACGTTATGACGAAGTGCTCGGCAATGCCAAGGATGCAACAGGCGACGGGCACGAGGGCCATGACGCCTCCATGACGCTGTCCCAGCAAATAAAGGGAGAGCAGAACCGTCGCGAGCAGCCCGACGGAAAACCCGAATGAGTTGGCGGGAATGCGATAGAACGTTTCGTTACAGGCAATTTCGAGCGAAACGAACGAGAGCGCTGAAACAGCGGCGATGACAAGGATGTCACGGCAAATACAGGCAACCGTTCCCGTCGCAAGATCGGTTTGGTCGATAAGTCCCGAAACCAAGGGCTCGACAAGAAGTATGACGGCGGCAGCACCGAGCGCCGAATAAGAAAGGACCCATAGGGAATTGTCCTCATTTACGAGCAATTGATTCGTAATCCATGCAGCTACCATACCGAGCGGGATGAGGAGCGTCGCGCACCAAAAGACGCGGGCAATGGGCGGCTTTTCATTGTGTTTGATTGAAAAATACACGCGCACGACGACGGTGGCCACGATAAGGACGGCGATGAATATGGGCAGATTGGCCATGTCGCTCGAAGTGATTTCAAGGGGGATATCTTCGGTCATGGACGTTCCTCTGTTACAGCAAATTAAGTTCAGTAGTAGATTACTGTAACCTTTCCACGGCATTTCGAGAAACAAAGCACCCGATACGCAAAGCTAAAGGTCTGCGAATCTTGTATTACGAACATCTGTGCGCGTCGAGTGCGCTAAACTCATCGACAGTATGATTCGATGCAATAGGAGGCAAGGAGCTTCCATGTCTGATTCTTCTATCGTTATTCGCGGCGCTCGTGAGCACAACCTCCGTGATATCGATGTTTCCATTCCGCGTGACCAACTCGTGGTCATTACCGGTCTTTCTGGCTCGGGCAAGAGTTCGCTGGCATTTGACACTATCTATGCCGAGGGCCAGCGTCGATACGTCGAGAGCCTTTCGAGCTATGCGCGCCAGTTCTTGGGCCAGATGGACAAACCCGACTTGGATTCAATCGACGGCCTTTCGCCGGCGGTGTCGATCGACCAAAAGACGACGTCTAAAAACCCTCGCTCGACGGTTGGCACCGTAACCGAGATTTATGACTATCTGCGCCTGCTGTTCGCCCGTGTGGGCACCCCGCACTGTCCCGAATGCGGCCGCGTCATTGAGCGCCAGACGACCGACCAGGTTGCCGACAAGGTCTTGGCGGCGGGGGAGGGCCGCCGCGCGTTTGTGCTGGCACCGGTGGTGCGCGGGCGAAAAGGCGAGTACACCAAACTGTTTGAGGACCTTCGCGCCGAGGGCTTTAGCCGCGTGCGCGTTGACGGCGAAGTGCGCTCGCTCGACGACCCTATCGATCTGGACAAAAAGTTCAAGCACGATATCGAGGTCGTGGTCGATCGCATCGTGATCCGTGAGAATTCTCTGGGCCGTATCGCCGAGTCTGTTGAGCAGGCGACCGCGCTGGCTCACGGCAATGTAAACGTGTACATGCTGCCCGATCGTGATGCTCCCGAGGGGACCGAGGGCGAGCTGCTGGAGTATTCGTTGGCCTTGGCGTGCCCGGAGCATGGTCACTCCATTGACGATCTTCAGCCGCGTGATTTTTCGTTCAACGCTCCCTATGGCGCATGTCCTGAGTGCGACGGCCTGGGCTTTAAGAAAACCGTTGATGCCGAGGCGTTGATCGAGGACCCCTCGAAGTCCATTGCCGACGGAGTCTTTGGTAGCCTGTTTGGCAACTCGAACTACTATCCGCAGATTTTTGCTGCGGTCTGCAAACACTTTAAGGTGAGCACCGATACGCCGTGGGAGGACTTGCCCCCTCGCGTGCGTCGTGCATTCTTGGATGGCCTGGGCGATACGAAGATCTCGGTCGACTACCAAAAGCTCGACGGACGTCGCAGCCAGTGGGATACCAAGTTTTCGGGCGTTCGCAACATCCTGTACGAACGCTATACCGAGACGACGAACGAGAACACCAAGGCGCGCCTGGAGAAGTACATTCGCGAGGAGCCGTGCTCGAGCTGCCACGGCGCTCGTTTGCGCCCTGAGATGCTCGCCGTCACCGTGGGCGGCAAGTCCATTTACGAGGTTTGTTGCCTGTCGTGCCGTGAATCGCTCGAGTTTTTTGAGGGCCTGGAACTCACCGAGCGCCAACAGTTTATCGGCGGCCGTATCGTCAAGGAAATCCTGGAGCGCTTGCGTTTTCTGGTCGATGTTGGACTCGACTATCTGACGCTCGATCGTGCCTCGGCGACGCTTTCCGGTGGCGAGGCGCAGCGTATTCGCCTGGCAACGCAGATCGGCGCGGGTCTCATGGGCGTGCTCTATATTCTGGACGAGCCCTCGATCGGTCTTCATCAGCGTGACAACGAGCGCTTGATCAAGACGCTCGAGCGCCTGCGCGATATCGGCAATACCGTTATCGTCGTCGAACACGACGAGGATACAATTCGTGCCGCCGATTACGTGATCGACATGGGGCCCGGCGCCGGCGTCAACGGCGGACACGTAGTCGCGGCGGGAACGCCTGCCGATATCATGGCGTGTCCTGAGTCGATGACGGGCGCTTATCTGACCGGCAAACGAATGATTCGGGTGCCTGATGAACGGCGCAAGCCCGGTCGCGGCTGCCTTAAAATTACGGGCGCTCGAGCCAACAACCTCAAAAACGTTACTGCCAAGATCGAGTTTGGTACGCTTACGGTTGTTACCGGCGTGTCGGGATCGGGCAAGAGCTCCCTGGTTACCGACACCATTGCGCCTGCCCTTACGAATGCTATTCACCGTTCGACGCGCCCTGTGGGTCCGTATAAAAAAATCGAGGGCATCGAGTGTATCGATAAGGTTATCGATATCGACCAGTCGCCGATTGGCCGCACGCCGCGTTCCAACCCTGCTACCTATATCGGCCTGTGGGATGATCTTCGCGCGCTGTTTGCGAGTACGCCGGAGTCGAAGGCGCGCGGCTACTCGCCGGGTCGTTTCTCCTTTAATGTGAGTGGCGGGCGCTGCGAGGCGTGCAAGGGCGACGGGCAGATCAAGATCGAGATGCACTTCCTTCCCGATATCTACGTTCCCTGCGAAGTTTGCGGCGGTAAACGCTACAACCGCGAGACACTCGAGGTCACCTACCGTGGCAAGACCATCTCGGACGTGCTCGACATGAGCGTCACCGAGGCGCTGGCCTTCTTTGGGAATATCCCGCAGATTAAGCGCAAGCTCCAAACGCTGTACGATGTAGGCTTGGGCTACGTGAGCCTGGGCCAGCCCGCCACGACGCTCTCGGGCGGCGAGGCGCAGCGTGTGAAGCTCGCCAAGGAGCTTCATCGACGCCAGACGGGCAAGACGTTCTATATTTTGGACGAGCCGACGACCGGCCTTCATTTTGAGGACGTCCGCCAGCTGCTCGATGTGCTGCAGCGCTTGGTCGATGCGGGCAACACGGTGCTGGTGATTGAGCACAACCTTGATGTCATCAAGGTTGCCGACCGCCTGATCGATATGGGTCCCGAGGGCGGTAACGGCGGCGGAACCGTCGTGGTTTCGGGCACACCGGAGCAGGTTGCGGACTGTCCGCAGAGTTATACGGGCAAGTTTTTGGCGCCGTTGCTCAGGCGTGACCGGGAGCGTCAGGCTCAACTTGATGCTCAATAAATAGGCGATTCAGTTTATGGGCGCCATCGACTCCTTGTGATTCGATGGCGCTTGCTGTGCCGAAGTGACGTATGCAGCCGAATTGGACATATACTTAATCTTTGCGTCCGAATGCGAGGGAAAGGATATGTCATGGCAAAGGCTGTAAAGACGCCAAAAACCAATGCGATGCGCGAGCTGGAAAGCGCCGGCATTTCCTATGTTCTACATACGTACGAAGACGATGGTGATGAGTCGGTGGGTCTGGGTGTCGCGATTTCGGAGCAGCTTGGCGAGGAGCCCGGTCAAGGATTTAAGACTTTGGTCTGCGTGACACCGTCCAACGACTATGTCGTGTGCTGTATCCCTGTTGCCGACGAGCTCGATCTAAAGTCCGCCGCGCGTGCCGCGGGGGAGAAGTCCTTGGCCATGATGCATGTGAAGGATTTGCTTGCGGCGACTGGCTACGTTCGCGGCGGCTGCAGCCCGGTCGGTATGAAAAAACGCTACCGGACGCTCATTGATGAGACATGTGTCCTTTGGGATACCATTTTTATTTCGGGAGGCAAGCGTGGTTATCAGCTCGAGCTTGCACCCGATGATTTAATTGCATTTTGCGGGGCGACGGTTGCCGCGATTACGAGAGAGGACTGAGCGATGCCGCAGGAAGAATTGAAGCGCGGAGCTCATTTTGCAAGAGAATCTGCGCCTCAGACACCCTCATCCGAAGCTTCTTCGTCGCGAGATGACACTGACGACATGGGCTCGTCGGACTACTCCACGGTTGGTCGTTCCGCCGGGCTTATGACCATCCTGACCATTGTGTCTCGCGTCACCGGTTTTATCCGCACGTGGGCAATGGCGGCCGCTATCGGCATGTCGCTACTTTCGTCCTCCTATCAGGTCGCCAACAACCTGCCCAATATGCTCTACGAACTCGTGATGGGCGGCATGCTCGTGACGGCGTTTTTGCCCGTGTACATGGGCGTGAGGCGTGAGCAGGGTCGCGAGGCCTCGAACGAGTACGTGGGCAACCTGCTCGGCATTCTGCTTTTGGTGCTGGGTGGCATTTCGTTGCTGGGGACCGTGTTCGCCCCGGGCTTTATCTGGACGCAATCGTTCCTTTCGGGTGACGGCGGCAGCATGGATACCGCTGCGTTCATGTTCCGTTTCTTTGCCATCCAGATTCTGTTTTATGGTTTGGGCTCGGTGTTCTCGGGCGTTCTCAACGCACACCGCGACTACTTCTGGTCGACGTTTGCCCCGGTCCTCAACAATGTGATCGTCATTGCGAGCTTTATGGGTTTTGCGCCCGTGTCCGCACAGTTTGGCGAACGTGCCGGCATCATCTTGATTGCGGCCGGTACGACCCTCGGTGTCTTTGTTCAGATGGCATGTCAGATCCCCGCGCTTGGCAAGCACGGCGTGCATCCCCATATCCATATCGACTTTAAGGACCCCGCGCTGCGTCAGACGATTGCGCTCGGTATCCCGACGCTGCTCGCCACGGTGTGCATGTTTGTCTCGACTTCTATCACCAACGCTGCCGCGCTGGTGGTCCAGCCCGAGACTGGCCCTTCCGTCATCGCCTATGCGCGCCTGTGGTACACGCTGCCCTACGCGCTGATTGCCGCCTCGCTTTCGACGGCGCTCTATACCGAGCTCTCTCACGACGCACAGGAGAAGGATTACGACAGCGTTCGCACGGGCATTTCGCGTGGCGTCGCCCAGATGCTGTTCTTCCTGATTCCGTTCGCGCTGTACCTGATTGTCTTCGCGCGTCCGCTCAACATGATTTACTGTGCCGGCAAGTTTGATGAGTCCGGCGTGGCGCTGGTGTCCGAGTTCCTTGTCTACCTGGCGTTCTCGCTGCCGCTCTACGGCGTGGTCGTGTTGATGCAGAAGAGCTTCTCTGCCTTGCTCGACATGAAGCCCTATAGCCGCTATTGCCTGTATTCCGCCATCGGCCAGGCCGGCTCGGTTCTGCTGTTTGGCGTTGTGCTGGGCTTCGGTATGCCGGCAATCGCGCTTTCGTATGTCGTCGACTACGTGATCTTGGTCGGATGTTCGCTATGGTGGCTGCGTCGTCGTCTGCGTGGCCTTCAGGTCAAATCTATCCTGCATGGCGGTTTCTTTGGCCTTTTGCTCGGTGGCCTGGGTGCTGCCGCAGGCGCCGGCGTCATGTGGGCGCTTGAGCACTTTGTCGGGGCACTTGGCGGCTCGATTCTGATTACTCTTGGCTACGTTTGCGTTGCGGGTGTCGTCTCGCTTGCTGTTACCTTTGGCCTTGCCGTCGTCCTTAAGATGCCCGAGGTCTCGGCGCTGCTTCGTCGCAAGTAGGTGCGTGTGGCCGGTCACGACAACATTCCAACACTCGCCGAGCAGGTTTCGCGCGTTCCCACGCAGCCCGGATGTTACCTTTGGAAAGATGCCAAGGGCGATGTCATCTACGTTGGCAAGGCAAAAAACCTGCGTTCCCGTATGCGCCAGTACGTGACGCTGCAGGATGAGCGTCAAAAGATCCCGCTGATGATGCAGCTGGTGGCGAGCTTTGACTACATCGTTGTCGAAACCGAGCATGAGGCGCTTGTACTCGAGCGCAACCTGATCGGCCAGTACCATCCGTACTTTAACGTCGACCTCAAGGATGACAAGAGCTACCCCTTTATCGCCATTACAAAGGGCGACCTGTATCCCGCGATCAAATACACGCGTGAGCGTCATAAGCCGGGAACGCGCTATTTTGGACCCTATACCGATAGCCGTGCGGCACGTGAGACGATAGATACGCTGCGCAAGGTTATCCCCATCTGCTCCGCATCCTGTGCGGAGTGGCGTCGTTGTCGTCGTATCGTCGAGTCCCACAGGGGCGAGGAAGACATTGTCAATATGATTTGCGCGCAAAACGGGCGTCCCTGCTTTGACTACCATGTCGGGCGCGGCCCGGGTGCGTGTGTCGGCGCGATTTCTCCTACGGACTATGCCAAGAACGTCAAACGTGTCGAACGTTTTTTGTCGGGCCATCGCAAGGATGTCGTCGATGAGCTGACCTCCGAGATGACGGATGCCGCCGAGGCGCTCGACTTTGAGCGCGCGGCACGCGTCAAACGTCGTTTGGAGGTCATCAGGGGTCTGGACGACCGTCAGCAAGTCGTTTTTCCCTCCAGTGTCGATATCGATGTCATCGGTTTCTATCGCGAGGAGACCATCTCCGCCGCTTGCGTCTTTGTCGTGCGTGAGGGTCGAACGGTTCGAACCTGCGAGTTTATTCTCGATAAGGGTTTGGATGTCGACGAAGAGGAACTTCAATCGGGCTTTCTTAAGCGCTATTACGACGAGACGGCTGATATTCCAGCTGAGATAAACCTCTCTGTCGAGCTTGAGGATGCGGAGGCGCTGGGGGAGTGGCTTGCAGGCAAGCGCGAGCGTTCCTGCCATCTCCATAGGCCGCAGCGTGGCGAAAAGCACCGTTTGCTCGATATGGCATCCAAAAATGCGCGCCATGCCCTCATGCGCTACATGATGCGAACGGGGTACGCTGACGACCGCACCAATCAAGCGCTCCTGGAGCTCGAAAGCGCGCTGGCGCTGCCGGCGCCGCCGATGCGTATCGAGTGCTTCGATATCTCGACGCTGCACGGAACCTTTACCGTCGCCTCGATGGTGGTGTTTACCAACGGGCGCGCAGACAAGAGCCAGTACCGTCGTTTTAAAATTCAGGCCGAATTGGACGAGGCAAACGACTTCGTGTCGATGTCCGAGGTTTTGGGACGACGCTATGCTCCCGAGCGCATGGCCGACGAGCGCTTTGGCTCGCGCCCCGATTTGCTCGTTGTCGATGGCGGTAAGCCGCAATTGACCGCTGCGATCAAGCAACTTGAAGCTCTTGGGCTCGATATACCAGTTTGTGGCTTGGCAAAGGCCGATGAGGAAGTTTTTGTGCCTTGGGACGAGACTCCCGTCGTGCTGCCGACCGGGTCCGCGTCGCTCTATCTAATTAAACAGGTACGCGATGAGTCCCACCGATTTGCCATCACGTTCCACCGCGAGTTGCGCGACAAGGCCATGACGGTTTCGGTACTCGATGACGTTCCGGGCGTGGGACCCACCAGAAAACGTGCCCTTATGCGCCATTTTGGCTCGATGAAGCGTTTGCGCGCGGCGAGCGAGCAAGAGATCGCGGAAGTTCGCGGCATACCTGCCGATGTTGCCAAGGCGGTCCACGAGGCGCTCGTTGCATGGAATGCCGAGCGCGCCGAGGCGGCAGCTGGCCATTCCGATAGCTAAACACGAGCCTAAACAACTGATATACATGATTGCGCGATTTTCAACCATTTATTTCGCCATGATTGCCTGCTGGTTTCGGGTTTTATTAACGCTAAAACGTTTGACTAACCCAAGCGAAAACCCTGCTATCCTGCGGGTTGACGAAGACTGATATCTCACCTCGCCGATACATACTGTCTGGCGAATCGTTTGTCAACGAATTCGGTGAACGGTAGTAAATACCGTTCAAGCGTATGTATGTATCGGTCGCCGAGCGCGGCACCTCAGTTGGGTTCGTCGGTAGGTAAGGTATATATCGTCCGCAAGTTGCGCGGGGGCAAGTCTAGGTGCTCCCGAGTAAGATTCTCTATTGATAGGAGAAGACATGGCCATCATCAACAAGGGTATGTCCAGGCGTTCGTTCCTCGGCCTCACCGGCAGCGTCGCTGCTGTCGCAGGGCTTGGTCTCACCGGCTGCGGTGGCAGCTCTAGCGACGAGGGTTCCGCTTCCGGTTCCACCGATTCCGCCAACCGTGGCGGCGGCGTGATCACCGCTGGTTCCGCTTACGCTCCGTCCAGCTTCGATCCCGCCAGCACCGGCTCCGCTGTGGGCCTGGGTGCTAACTGGCACGTCGTCGAGGGTCTCTACGGCATCGATTACCACGACTACAGCACCTTCAACGAGCTCGCCACCGACGATCCCAAGTCCGTGGACGACACCACTTTCGAGGTCACCATCCGCAAGGGCGCCAAGTTCTCCGATGGCACCGAGGTCACCGCTGACGATGTCGTTGCCTCCTACACCGCTTGCGCCGCTTCCGCTACCTATGCTCCGTTCTTCCAGCCCTTCGAGTCCATCGAGGCCAAGGACGCCAGCACCGTGACGGTCAAGACTAAGGTCCCCAACTTCTCCCTGCTCAAGGATCGTCTGGCCATCGTCCGCGTTACCCCGGCCACCCAGACCGAGGAGGATCGCGCCAAGCAGCCGATCGGTTCCGGCCCCTGGATGTACGACTCTATCTCCGATACCGAGATCACCTTGGTTCCCAACCCCGAGTACAACGGTGAGTATGCTGCCGAGGATAAGAAGATCCAGTACAGCATCCTGACCGACCCCACCGCTCGCGTTACCGCTCAGCAGGAGGGCTCCACGCTCGTTATGGAGCTCGTTACCGCTGACGCCGTCGACCAGCTCGAGAGCGCCGGCTGCAAGATCGATAACGTTCAGGGTTTCGGCACCCGCTTCATCATGTTCAACGTCGCCAAGGAGCCTTGGAACAACGTCAAGGTCCGTCAGGCTGTCATGTATGCGCTCGACACCGAGAAGATGGTCAGCAACACCTTCGCCGGCCTTGCCACCGCTGCCAGCTGCTACCTGCCCAAGAGCTTCACCAACTATCATGAGGCTTCCACGGTGTACAAGACCGACGCCAAGAAGGCTAAGAAGCTCATCGAGGAGTCTGGCATCACCCCGGGTGCCATCACCCTGCGCACCACCGACAACGAGCAGATTAAGGGCATGGCCGCCCAGGTCAAGAACGACCTCGACGCTCTCGGCTTCGATGTGACCATCCAGACCGATACCTCGCCGGCCACTTACGCTGCCATCGACGGCGGCGAGGCCTACGATATCCTCCTTGCCCCTGGCGATCCTTCCTGCTTCGGCGCCGACCCCGACCTGCTGCTCAACTGGTGGTACGGCGACAACGTCTGGATGCAGACCCGTTGCCCGTGGAAGGAGTCCGCTGAGTGGCAGAAGCTCCACGGCCTCATGGACGAGGCTCTTGCCGCCGAGGGCGACGAGCAGCAGAAGAAGTGGAACGAGTGCTTCGACATCATTGCCGACAACGCCGTTCTGTACCCCGTTGTCCACGTCAAGACCGTCTCCGCTTCCTGGGACGATCCGTCCACTGCACCCAACGGCGAGGCCCTCGATGGCTTCAAGGGCATCGGCACGACGAGCATGTCCTTCAGGGGCGTTGCGACCGTCAAGGCGTAAGACTCGCTTGAGTCTGTATGCAGGATGTCGGTCGTTGGGACCGTATCCTCATAGTTGAAACAAAGACCCGGGCGGCAACGATGTCGCTCGGGTCTTGTAATGAGTATCCGTACTCATATACCAGTTGGTCCTACCGACAAAAGAAAGGGGAGAGAACGTGAACAACTTGCTACGTTTGATTGGAAGGCGTCTTGTGGCGCTGCCGATCATGGCATTGGGCGTCACCGTCCTGGTGTTCTTCCTTATGTCGTTCTCCAAGACCGACCCCGCCTACACGGCGTTGGGTGACGGTGCCTCGCCCGAGGCGGTTGCCGAGTACCATGAGAAGTATGGTCTGGACGACCCCTGGCCCGTGCGCTACGTGCGCTATATGGGCGATCTGATCCATGGCGACATGGGCACCTATGGTGCTGCTCGCAACTCCGTTGCCAAGCGCATCTCCACGGCCCTGCCCGTCACGATGCAGCTGACCTTTATCGGTCTTGCTATCGGTGCGGTCGTTTCGTTTTTGCTCGGCGTCATCGCGGCACTGTATCGCGACAAATGGCCGGACCAAGTGATCCGCGTCTTTTCCATCGCCGGCTTGGCAACCCCGTCGTTCTGGCTTGCCGTTCTGTTGATCCTGCTGTTCTCTTCCTACCTTAAGGTGCTCCCGGCATCGGGTGCTCTGCCTCACTTCACCACGAATCCGGTTGGCTATCTGGGACGTATGATCATGCCCGCTATCGCCTTGGCATTTCCGCTGACGGGCCAGATGACTCGTATCGTGCGTACCGCCATGGTCGAGGAGCTCGACAAGGATTATGTCCGTATGGCTCGCGGCGCCGGCGTTCCCGAGAAGGTCGTCGTCGGCATCAACGTTCTTCGCAATGCGCTGATCACCCCGGTCACCACCCTCGGTCTTAAGATCGGTTACCTCATGGGCGGCGCCGTCGTCATCGAGGTTATCTTCAACCTCCCCGGCATGGGCACCGCGATTCTGCAGGGCGTTCAGGGCAACGAGGCGAACCTGGTTCAGGGCGTCGTCATCGTCGTTGCTCTTGCCTTCATCATCATCAACATCGTGGTTGACATGCTCTACCTGCTCATCAACCCGCGCATCAGGACGGTGTAGATTATGGTAAAGATTCGAGAGAAGCAAACCGAGCAGCTCGAGAAGGCTGCCTCCAAGGGGCTCAAGCTCGGTGGCTGGAAGAAGATGACGCTGTCTTCTAAGATTGCAGCCGTCGTGCTGGTGCTGGTCGCCCTGACTGCGATTCTGGCGCCCCTTCTTGCCCCCTATAGCCCGGTCGAGATCTTTACGGCTCGCCAGGCTCCCGGCAACGGATTTATCTTCGGTACCGACGATAAGGGTCGCGACATTCTGTCGCGTATGCTCTACGGTGGTCGTTACTCGCTGATTATCGGCTTTGGCGCCACTGCCATGGCTCTGGTCTGCGGCTCGGTCGTGGGCGCCCTTGCAGCGGTTTCGCGCAAGGCCGTCTCCGAGACGATCATGCGTATCTTGGACATCATCATGTCCATCCCGGGCATCGCCCTCGCGGCCGTCTTCGTCTCCATCCTGGGCAACTCCGTGCCGTCGATCATCTTCGCCATCGGCTTTATGTACACTCCGCAGATTGCCCGTATCGTGCGCGCCAATATCGTGTCCGAGTACGGCGAGGACTATGTCCGCGCGGTCATCGTTTCCGGCGCCAAGGCTCCGTGGATTTTGATCAAGCATGTTCTGCGTAACTGCATCGCCCCGATCATGGTCTTCACCGTTACCCTGGTCGCCGACGCCATCATCTTCGAGGCCTCGCTGACCTTCATCGGCGCTGGTATCCAGGAGCCCACCGCTACCTGGGGCAACATCCTCGCCGACGCCCGCGGCGGCGTGCTCGCCGGCCGTTGGTGGCAGGCGCTGTTCCCGGGCCTGGCCATCATGATCACCTGCCTGGCGCTCAACATCCTCTCCGAGGGCATTACCGACGCCATGGCCGCTGCTCCCTCCGCCGCCCTGGATCCGACCGATTCCTCCAAGCGTCGCGAGGCCGACCTGCTGGTCTCCGACCCCGTTCGCGCCTACAAGGAGCAGGCCCAGTCCCTCTCCGCTCGCCTTGGCGCTCTGCGCGATGTCGAGCTCAAGCGTGACGATCGCCACGTGCCCGACGAGTCCGTTGAGCCGATCCTTTCGGTACGCGATTTCTGCATCCAGTTTGAGCACCACGGTGACATCAACGTCGTCGACCACGTCAACTTTGACGTCCGTCCCGGCCAGACCATGGGTCTGGTAGGCGAGTCCGGCTGCGGTAAGTCCATCACCACGCTGGCCATCATGGGTCTGACCGATGATGACGAGCACCTTTCCGGTGAGGTTCTCTGGGAGGGTCGCGACCTGCTCAAGATGAGCAAGAAAGAGTGGTTCGGCCTGCGCGGTACCGATATCGCCATGGTCTATCAGGACGCCCTGTCCTCGCTCAACCCCTCCATGCTCATTTCCGCCCAGATGAAGCAGCTCACCAAGCGTGGCGGCACCCGTAGCGCCGAGGAGCTCCTGGAGCTCGTGGGCCTCGACCCCAAGCGTACGCTCGAGAGCTATCCGCATGAGCTTTCCGGTGGTCAGCGTCAGCGCGTTCTGATCGCTATGGCCCTTACCCGCGACCCCAAGCTGGTCATCTGCGACGAGCCCACGACCGCTCTGGACGTTACCGTCCAGAAGCAGGTCATCAAGCTGCTCAACGATCTTCAGGCCAAGCTCGGCTTTGCCATGATCTTCGTTTCGCACGACCTGGCGCTGGTCGCCGAGGTCGCCCACAACATCACGGTTATGTACGCTGGTCAGGTTATCGAGCAGGCGCCCACCAAGGAGCTGCTCACCAACCCGATTCACGAGTACACCCGCGGTCTTCTGGGCTCCGTTCTGTCCATCGAGAGCGGTTCGGGCCGCCTGCACCAGGTGCCCGGCGCCGTTCCGAGTCCGCGCGATTTCCCCAAGGGCGATCGCTTCGCGCCCCGCTCGAGCCATCCGCGTATTGGCCTGGACACCCGTCCGGTCTTCAAGCGCGTGCCCGGCACCGAGCACTTCTATTCCGAGCTCCCCGACGAGGTGCTCAAGGCAAATGGTTTGACCCCTCACGCGGAGGTGATGTAGATGAGCGAGACCGCAGTCAACGGCGTCGAGCCGATCATCTTCCTTGATGACGTCCACGTCACCTTTAGGACCCGTACCGGCTCGATTCTGCACCCCAACCTGGTTCACGCCGTCCAGGGTGTAACGATTAAGCTCATGCCCGGTCAGACGATCGGCATCGTCGGCGAGTCCGGTTGCGGTAAGTCCACCACCGCTAACGTCATGTGCGGCCTGCAGGCCCCCACGAGCGGCAAGGTCTACTTTAAGGGCAAGGACGTTACCAAACGTACCGCCGAGGACCGTCGCCATATGGGTCGCGTCATCTCGGTCGTGTTCCAGAACCCGGCCACGGCGCTCAACCCCCGCATGGTCGTTCGCGAGCAGCTGCTCGACCCCATGCGCGTCCACAACTTGGGTACCGAGGCCGAGCAGGAGAAGCGCGTCAAGGAACTCTTGGAGCTCACCGGTCTGCCCAGCTCTGCCGCCGAGGTTCTTCCCGGCCAGCTTTCGGGCGGTCAGCGCCAGCGCGTGGCAATTGCCCGTGCCCTGTCGCTGAACCCCGACGCCATCATCGCCGACGAGCCCACCTCGGCTCTGGACGTTTCGGTCCGCGCGCAGATTCTGAACCTGTTGACCGACCTTAAGAAGGAGCTCGGCCTGGCCATGGTGTTCATCAGCCATGACATCCAGACGGTCCGCTATATCTCTGACGACATCATCGTTATGAATGGCGGCAAGATCGTCGAGCAGGGCGAGGCCAAGCAGGTCTTCCAGCACCCCCAGGACCCCTACACCAAGATGCTGCTCGGCGCTGCGCCGTCGCTGCTGCATCCCAAGCTCGGCGAGTAGCCTCGCTTTCCCTCCCGTGCGCCCGGTTCCCTTGCCGGGCGCACCTCCGTTGCGAATTCGAAAGGTTGGGTTCACGAGCCATGCCAAGTGCTCAGGAGCTACAACATCAATTTGGTGAATATCGAGGCGCCATGCCCCGTCCATCAGATTTCGATCTCTTTTGGAAGGATCGCATGGCCGAGGCCGACGCCGTCGGGCTTGACTATGCGATCGAGACGGCATCGGTCGCCGATGCCGCGACCTGCCAGCTTTTCGACCTCTGGTATACCGGCATGTGTGGCGCGCGCCTGCATGCCAAGTACCTTAAGCCCGTCTCGGACGAGCCCGTGCCATTGGTGCTTCAGTTCCATGGGTATCCGGGTGCAAGCCGCAGCTGGTTTGAGCAGGCGTCGTTTGCGGGCATGGGCATGGCACTCATCGCCCTCGACTGCCCCGGCCAAGGAGGTCCCTCCGAGGACATTGGTGGATTTGAGGGCACAACGGTCGCGGGCCATATCGTCGCCGGTATCGACGGCGACCCGGCCAACCTCTACTATGTCCGCTTGCACCAAGATATTCGCATCCTGTGCCGCATCGTTCGCGAGCTCGAGGGCATCGATCTTGCCCGTGTGTTTGTGAACGGCGCGTCTCAGGGCGGCGGTTTGGGCATTGCGACCTGTGCACTTAACAGCGAGCTTATCAATCGCGCCGCCATCCTCTATCCCTTCCTGTCAGATTTTCGCCTGGTCTGGGATTTGGATGCCGATGACATTGCCTACGAGGGCCTGCGCTATTGGTCTCGCTGGTTTGACGAGGACTCGACTCGTATTGACGAAGCCTATGCCAAGCTGGCGTACTTCGATTCCAAGAACTTTGCCCCTATGGTCAAATGCCCCGTGCTGTTTGGCACCGGCACAGCCGATATCGTCTGTCCGCCAGCGACGCAGTTTGCGGTCTATAACAACCTGACCTGCGAAAAGCGTCATGAGTTCTTTGAAGGCTTTGGCCACGAGGAGATTCAGGATTTTGACGATTTGATCATTCCGTTTTTCTGCAAGGGAGGGGAGGCTCATGTCTAAGTGCGAGAGCAATGTTGACGAGCTGATTGTCCCCGGGCTTGTGGGAATTCCTGGAACGGTTTCGTCAAGGCTCGCAGAATATCGGGACTGGCGCGGTGATGTCCAAGCAGATGTTTCTGATTTAGAGACATGCGCTTCGAATCTTGAGATTCAAGGCCTGGCCATTACGGCGATTGACTTTGTTAACCCCTGCGCCCGTTACTCGGAGGTCTCCTTTGAGCTCGGTGACGATGCGATTCACGCTCGTTTGATCGAGCCTGTCGGTCGTGCCCGAGTATCTGAGCGCGTGCCGCTGTGCCTGATGTTCCACGACATCGATCGGCCTGTGCGCGGCTGGCATCACATGACGAGATTTGCCGCCATGGGGTATGCCGTCCTCGCGCTGGATGACGATGTTGCTGGTGCGGACGACCTGCAGCGGGGGATTTCTTCGCCCGCTTTTGTCGAGCGCGTCCGTTGGGGCTGCGCGCTGGCGAAGGTGGCGCGCAATCTTGATGGCATGGACCCCGACCGCATCTTTGCATGGGGCGAGGGTCTTGGCGGCGGAGTCGCGCTGGCGGTTTCTGCTCTGGACGAGCGGGGCCTCGCCTGCACGGCGGTTGCCAATCCGCTTCCTGGCGGCCTCGAGGCGCTGTCGTCTCGGGTGCGCGGATCGGTGCTCATGGGCACATCGCTTATGGATACCGTGAGCGATCCCAAGGATCAGTTTGCCGTATTCAACGGGTTTGAGTGTGACCGGAGGCATATCATCTATGCCAAATACGCTCACGAGCGCATCAATGCGTTCGAAAACGAAGTCGTCGACTTTTTTAACCAAACGTTCTACTCGTGTTCTTTGGCCTAGACGGCCTGGACACTGCCAACAAGAGTGGGCGGCATAGGGCTGCCCACCAGACAACTAAGGAGATTCTCGTGGCAACTCAGAAATTCACCGGCGTTATCCCTCCCGTCGTTGTTCCCGATACCGAAGATCACCAGCTCGATGTTGTCTCCTTTGAGCGCAGCATCAACCGCATGATCGACGCCGGCGTCGATGGCCTGTTCTTCTTGGGATCCTCGGGCGAGGTCGTCTTCTCCACCGACGAGCGCCGTCGCCAGATTATCGCCGAGGCCGTCCGTATCGTCGACCACCGTGTGCCTGTTCTGGTCGGCATCATCGATACCGAGACCGAGCGCATGATCGAGCACGGCAAGGTCGCCCAGGAGCTGGGCGCCGATGCCCTCGTCGCCACCTGCCCGTTCTATGCCCTGCAGGGCATGACCGAGGTTGAGGAGCACTTCCGCATCCTGCATGAGGAACTCGACCTGCCCATCTTCGCCTACGACATCCCCGTCTGCGTTCACACCAAGCTCCCCTGGAAGCTCCTTGCCAAGCTCGGCGCCGAGGGCGTTCTGGCCGGCGTCAAGGATTCCTCGGGTGATGACATCTCGTTCCGCTACCTCGTTCAGGAGAACGAGAAGAACGGCCATCCGATGAGCATCCTCACCGGTCACGAGGTTGTTGTCGACGGCGCTTACCTCGGTGGCGCCGACGGTTCCGTCCCGGGTCTCGCCAACGTTGAGCCCGAGGGCTACGTGCGTCAGTGGAAGGCCGCTCAGGATGGTGACTGGGCTACCGTCAAGGCCGAGCAGGATCGCCTCAATGAGATTTCGCACATCTGGGATGTCACCTCGGGCGTCCAGGGCTATGCCGGTGGCGTCGGCGCCTTCAAGACCGCTATGAACCTCATGGGCATCTTCGACAGCCCGACCATGCCGCGCCCGGTGAAGGCCATGACCGGCGAGAACGTCGAGGCGATTAAGAAGGTCCTCCAGGACAACGGTCTCCTGTAAAGCTTCCCCGGGCACCCGACCTCGCCGTTCAACCGTGCGGCCATGACCCATTAGGTTAATGGCCACACGGTTTCTCGGCGATCTCGGACACCTGGAAAACCTTTACCGCGCTGTGACGGCTAGCCTGACGGCGCATTTCCTGTAGTTGTTTTTTATCTCCTAAGGAGAGCGACATGGAGAACAAGTACGTCTGCTCTGTCGATATCGGCGGAACTAAGATCGCGACTGCCATCATGGAGTACCCGGCTGACGGCAGCGTGCCCCATCCCGTATTTGAGGCCGAGGTTCCCACCGAGGCCCAGGAGGGCGGCGAGGCCGTCTTCCAGCGTATCGAGGCGTCCATCAAGGCTGCTCTCGAGGCGAATCCCGATGTCGAGGTCCTTGGCGTCGGTATCGGTGCCGCCGGCGTCGTCGATCCCAAGACGGGCGCCATCGCGTATGCCAACGAGATCATGCCCGGCTGGTCCGGCGTTCAGTTGGGGCCGCGTCTGCGCGAGGACCTTGGTCTCCCCGTTGCCGTTGTGGGCGACGTGCAGGCTCATGCTCTGGGCGAGGCCCACTGGGGCGTCGGCAAGGGCAAGTTCTCCGTCTTGTGCCTGGGCATCGGCACGGGCATCGGCGGCGCATATGTCGAGAACGGCCGCGTGATGCAGGGCTTCCATGGTGCTGCCGGTCATATGGGCCACATCGAGTGCTCGGCTGCCGCCGGCATTCCCTGCGCCTGCGGGCGTTCCGGTCATCTTGAGTCGGTTGCTTCGGGCACTTCCATTGGTCGTATGTACGATGAGCGCTTTGGTCGCGTCGACCCCAGCCGTCCTTCGGTCGGTCGCGATGTGAACGACCTGTGCCGTGCGGGCGACGCAAAGGCGACCGAGGTCATCCATGACGCCGGTTTTGCGCTGGGTGCCAGCTTGGGCTCGCTCGCTAACATCCTGGACCCTGAGGTCATCGTGCTTTCGGGTGGCGTGATTCACCAAGGTCCCGATTGGCGTTCACAGACGTGGAAGGATTCGGTGCACGAGGGCTATGCCAGCCAGGCGCTCGATCCGCTTCAGGACACGCCGATCCTCATCGGTTCTCTGGAGGGCGATGCTCCGCTCATCGGTGCCGCTGAGCATCTTCTTGCCTCGTTGAAGTAAACGTATCTTCTGTAGGAGCCTCCAGAGACAACACGCCTCGGGAGGCTGTTCTGAGAAAGGTTACAGCCTTATGACCGTCGATCCTTTGATTCAATCCCTGAAGGGCAAGCTCGTCGTGAGCGTTCAGGCGTATATGGGCGAGCCGCTTCGTACGCCCGAGACCATGGCTCAAATGTCGCGTGCTTGCGAGCTCGGCGGCGCCGCCGCCATTCGCTGCCAGGGCCTTGCCGACATTGCCGCCATTAAGGGTCGCTGTGAGGTTCCCGTCATCGGCCTGTGGAAGGATGGGCACGAGGGCGTTTACATCACGCCGACGCTGCGTCACGCTCGCGCCTGCGTTGCTGCCGGTGCCGATATCGTGGCGATCGACGCCACCGATCGTCCGCGCCCCGATGGCAAGACGGTCGAGGATACCTTCCGCCCGCTGCACGAGGAGGGTGTGCTCCTGATGGCGGATTGCGCCACCATCGAGGACATTCGCCGTGCGGTTGATATGGGCTTCGACCTGGTATCCACCACGCTTTCTCACGGCGTCGCCGCCATCGACTGTACCATGGCCGATGGCCCCGATCTGCCGCTCCTGCGTCAGGCGACCGAGGAATTCCCCGGTCTTCCCATCATCTGCGAGGGCCGCGTGCACACGCCCGAGGAGGCTCGCGCCGCGATCGATGCTGGCGCCTGGGCCGTTGTCGTCGGCACCGCCATCACGCACCCCACGAGTATTACGAGTTGGTTCAAGGCTGCGCTTGAGGCGTAAGACAGGCCTCGTATCCGCTCGGGGCGGTATACTCAATATAGGCAATTGACCGCGCGGGATCCGGGTTGCTGGGTCCCGCGCTTGTTTTCGGGAGGCAACACATGCAAAAGGGAGATGCCATGGATGCGGCGGAGCGCTCGGAGCGCATCCCCGATATCGTCATCATCACCGGAATGTCCGGATCAGGCCGCACGCAGGCCATGCACGTGTTCGAGGACATGGGCTATTTTTGCATCGATAACCTGCCTCCGCGTCTCATCGCCCAGCTTGCCGAGCTCGTCGGCATCAATACGGGCGTGGGCAGGCATCTCGCCGTCACCTGCGATTTGCGTAGCCAGGGACTGTTTGACGAGGTGCTCGATGCGGTCGCCGCTCTCGAAGAGCGCGAGATGAGCTGCGACATCGTGTTCCTGGAGGCTTCTGACGAGGTGCTGATTCGTCGCTACAGCGAAAATCGCCGCCGTCATCCCATTGCCAAGCCGGGGGAGACTACGGCCGATGCCATTCAGCGCGAGCGCCTTCAGCTGCAGGGCGTGCGCGACCGAGCCGATATGATTATCGACACGAGCCGTCTGCGCACCTCTGCGCTGCGAAACAAGCTGCGTATGGCATTTTCCGAGCTGTCCGACCAGCAGCTTATGGATGTCCACGTGTTCTCGTTTGGCTTTAAGCACGGCATGCCCGTCGAAGCGGATATTATGATCGACGTCCGCTTCCTGCCCAATCCGTTCTACGATCCCGAGATGCGCACGATGACCGGTCTCGATAAAAAGGTCTCCGATTTTGTTCTGGACCATCCCAAGACGCAGGAGTTTTGGAAGGCTTGGACACAGCTGCTCGATACGGTCATGCCCGGTTATATCGCGGAGGGTAAGCCGCAGCTTTCTATCGCCATCGGCTGCACGGGCGGCCAGCACCGCAGCGTTGCCATTGCCGAGGCCACGGCCCGTTACCTGGAAGGCGCTCAGTATCATGTGAGCATCTCCCACCGCGACCTGTCGCGCGCCAACACGAAGGCATAGGCCCGCATGTCGTTTACCGCTGAGGTGCGCGACGAGCTTGCGCGCTGCGAACCCGAATGTGAATACTGCGACTTGTCGACGCTTGCCGCCCTCACGCGCGTGAGCGGTACGCTCTCGCTTACCGGCTCTGGGCGGTATCGTTTGACGGTTGCGACTGAGACGGGAGCCGTCGCGCGCACGATGATCACGCTGACGCATCGTATCCTTAAGCTCAAAACGGAGTTCACCGTCCGTAAATCTGTATTGCATAAGGTTCGAAACTACCTCATCACCTTGCCTGATCAGCCAGACCTGGATAAGGCCTTGGTTCTGCTGGGTATCCTCGAACGTAGGGGAGGACTTGTCGCCGGCGTACCCCGACATATCGTTGCCCGTCCTTGCTGTAGACTTGCCTATATCCGCGGCGCGCTCATCGCGGGCGGCTTCGTGGCCGATCCACGCGGCGATTTTCATTTGGAGATTGCTGTGCAGGGCGAGCAATATGCCAAGGGGCTTTGCGATCTGTTGGAGCAGATTGGGGTCCATGCTCGTGTTAATGCACGGCGGGGGTCATATGCCGTGTACATTAAGAGCGCCGAGGAAATCGAGCATCTATTAAAGCTGATTGGCGCCAAGCGCAGCGTTGCCGAGATTGAGGAGGCGCGCGCGGTCAAGTTGGTTAAGAACGATGTGAACCGTCGCGTGAACGCCGAGCTCGCCAACCAGACCAGAAGCGCCGGTGCCGCCCAACATCAGCTTGCGCTTATCGATGAGCTCGAGCAGCGTGGCCTTCGTGATGCGCTTCCGGATGCCTTGGCGGTCTTTTGCGACCTGCGCGAGCGCTATCCCGATCTGTCGCTGCGTGATTTGGGGGAGATGGCTGACCCTCCCTTGTCGAAGTCAGCCCTCTACCATCGTGTTTTACGGCTTGAAAAGCTCATTGAAGCAAACAGGTAGTTTGAAGTAACGACTTATATATGGATTTAGCTGCTATTTTAGTATTTAAAACGTTTTAACGTAAATTTGATTTTCAATTTCGAGCATTCTCGTGAAATTCAAGTCAAAAAAAAGGTATATTAGGCGAGTGGTTAGTTTGTGGGCCTCAACGGCGGGCGCTGTAGCTCGCGGGGGCCTTACGAAAGGAGACACAATGGCAGTAAAGGTTGCTATTAACGGCTTCGGTCGCATCGGTCGTCTGGCTTTCCGTCAGATGTTCGGTCATGAGGGCTCCGAGATCGTCGCTATCAACGACCTCACCTCTCCCGATATGCTCGCTTACCTGCTGAAGTACGACTCCACGCAGGGCAACTACGCTCGCGATCACGAGGTCGTTGCTGGCGAGGATTCCATCACCGTTGACGGCAAGGAGATCAAGATCTACAAGGAGGCCGACGCTAACAACCTGCCTTGGGGCGACCTTGACGTCGACGTCGTTCTCGAGTGCACCGGCTTCTACACCAGCAAGGCTAAGGCTCAGGCCCACATCAACGCTGGCGCCAAGAAGGTCGTCATCTCCGCTCCGGCCGGCAGCGATCTGCCCACCATCGTGTACAACGTCAACCATGAGACGCTGACCGCTGAGGACAACATCATCTCCGCTGCTTCCTGCACCACCAACTGCCTCGCCCCGATGGCCAAGGGTCTGAACGACTTCGCTCCCATCGTGTCCGGCATCATGACCACCATCCACGCCTTCACCGGCGACCAGATGCCGCTCGACGGCCCGCAGCGCAAGGGCAACTTCCGTCGCTCCCGCGCCTGCTCCGAGAACATCGTCCCGAACACCACGGGCGCTGCCAAGGCCATCGGCCTGGTTCTCCCCGAGCTCAACGGCAAGCTCATCGGTGCCGCCCAGCGCGTCCCGACGCCGACCGGCTCGCTGACCAACCTCTACGCCGTCGTTGACAAGAAGGTCACCGTCGACGAGGTCAACGCTGCCATGAAGGCCTACGCCGAGACCATCCCCGAGACCTTCGCCTACAACGAGGACCAGATCGTCTCCCGCGACATCGTCGGCGAGACCCACGGCTCCATCTTCGACGCCACTCAGACCATGTGCTCTGACCTCGGCAACGGCCAGACCCTCGTTCAGGTCACCTCTTGGTACGACAACGAGAACTCCTACACCTCTCAGATGGTCCGCACCATCAAGTACTTCGAGAAGTTCGTTGCTTAATTTAGCTTTTAGCGAATAGCTCGTTGAGCGTCTAAAGAAGGGCGCGGCCTTATAGGGCTTACACCCTAGGGTCGCGCCCTTTTTATAAGAAATCGTCTGCCGTAATGGGAGGCAGACACGTACGAAAGGTAGAAGCAAACATGGCCTTTACCAAGAAGACCGTCCGCGACATCGATGTCGACGGAAAGCGCGTTCTCGTCCGCGTTGACTTTAACGTGCCTATCAAGGATGGCGTCGTTGGCGACACCACCCGTATCAAGGCTGCCCTGCCCACCATCAACTACCTCGTTGAGCACAACGCTCGTGTCATCCTCATGAGCCACCTCGGCCGTCCCGAGGGCACCGGCTTCCAGCCCGAGCTGTCCCTCGAGCCCGTCGCCAAGAAGCTCGCTGAGCTCTCTGGTCTCGACGTTGCCTTTGTCGCTGACACCTACGGCGAGAAGGCTGCTGAGGCTGTCGCCGCCGTCGAGCCGGGTAAGGTCCTCGTTCTCGAGAACGTCCGTTTTGACAAGCGTGAGAAGAAGAACGATCCCGAGATCGCCAAGAAGCTCGCTTCCTATGGCGACGTCTTCGTTCTCGATGCTTTCGGTACCGCTCACCGCGCCCAGGGTTCCGTCGTGGGCCCCGCCGCTTACCTGCCTGCCGTCGCTGGCTTCCTGCTTGAGAAGGAGGTCGACACGCTGACCGGCATCTTCGCCGAGCCCGAGCGTCCCTTCGTCGCCATCGTCGGCGGTTCCAAGGTTTCCTCCAAGATCGGCGTTCTCGATCACCTCATCGACTCCGCTGACACCCTGATCATCGGTGGCGGCATGGCCTACACCTTCTTCCTGGCTCAGGGCCTGACCGTTGGTCAGTCCCTCAAGGAAGAGGACTGGGTCGAGCGCGCCGGCGAGATGCTCAAGAAGGCCGAGGAGAAGGGCGTCAAGATCCTGCTCCCCATCGACAACCGCGTTGCCGATCACTTTGGCGAGGACGCTGTCCCCGAGGTTGTCGCTTCCGACGCTATCCCCGACGATCGTGAGGGTATGGACATCGGCCCCAAGACCGAGGAGCTTTACGCCGAGGCCGTCAAGGGCGCCAAGACCGTGTTCTGGAACGGCCCCATGGGCGTCTTCGAGTTTGACAACTTCGCTCACGGCACCCAGGCTATCGCCGAGGCTGTCGCCGAGGCCGACTGCACCTCGATCATCGGCGGTGGCGACTCCGTCGCAGCTGTCAACAAGTTCAACCTGGCCGACAAGATGAGCTGGATCTCCACCGGTGGTGGCGCTTCCATGGAGCTCGTCGAGGGTAAGGCCCTGCCCGGAGTGGAGGCGCTTCTCGATGCCTAATCGCACCCTTCTTATCGCTGGTAACTGGAAGATGAACAACGACGTCGCCGAGGCCGCCAAGCTCGCCGACGAGCTGGCTCAGGCTCTGCCCGAGGTTCCGGCTGGCGTCGAGGTGCTCGTCTGCCCTCCGACCATCGACATCACCACGGTTCATGACCGCATTCAGGCTGCCCCCATCGCCCTCGGTGCACAGAACGTGTACTGGGAGGCCAAGGGTGCCTTCACCGGTGAGTTTTCTTGCGACATGCTCAAGTCCGCTGGCTGCACCTACTGCATTATCGGTCACTCCGAGCGTCGCGACTACTTCCACGAGACCGACGAGGACCAGAACAAGAAGGCTAAGGCCCTCGTTGCCGCCGGTCTTGTTCCCGTCTTCTGCTGCGGCGAGTCCCTTGAGGTCCGCGAGGCTGGCACCTATGTCGAGCACGTCGTGAACCAGGTCAAGGCTGGCCTTGCTGGCCTTGAGATCACCTGCCCCAAGCAGGTCGTCGTCGCCTACGAGCCCATCTGGGCCATCGGCACCGGCAAGACCGCTACCGCCGAGGACGCTCAGGAGGTCTGCGGCGCTATCCGTGAGACCCTCAAGGAGATGTTCGGCGAGGAGCTCGCCAACGGCATCCGCGTTCTCTACGGCGGTTCCGCCAAGCCCGGCAACATTGCCGAGCTCGTCGCCAAGCCCGACGTTGACGGCGCCCTCGTGGGCGGCGCTTCGCTCAAGGCTGCCGACTTCGCCTCTATGGTCGTCAAGGCAGGCGAGTAGGACATATGGCACAGCGTCATCTTCCTGCACTCCTGATCATCATGGATGGTTGCGGCCTTGCTCCGGCCGATGGCGAGAACGCCGTCGCCGCTGCCAAGACGCCCTTCCTTGATAGCCTGTACGAGAAGTACCCCCACACCACGCTCGGCGCTTCGGGCGAGGACGTGGGCCTTCCCGATGGCCAGATGGGTAACTCCGAGGTGGGTCACCTCAACATCGGTGCCGGACGCATCGTGTTCCAGGAGCTTTCGCGCATCAACAACGCCATCAAGGACGGCTCCATCGCCAAGAACGAGGTTTTTGTCAAGGCTATGGACGACGTCAAGGCTGACGGTAAGACTCTCCACCTCATGGGCCTTATGAGCCCTGGCGGTGTTCATTCTCACATGAACCACGTCGAGGCTCTGGTCAAGATGGCTGCCGAGCACGGTGTCAAGACCGTTCGCGTCCACGCCTTTATGGATGGTCGCGACGTTGACCCGCAGTCCGGTGCCGGTTACATGAGTGAGTTCTGCGCCTTCCTGGCTAAGATCTCCGAGGAGACCGGTTGCGACGCTCGCGTTGCCACCGTCTCGGGCCGTTATTGGGCCATGGACCGCGATAATCGTTGGGAGCGCATCCAGCGCGCCTACGACGTCATGGTCAACGCGTCCGATGCTGATACCGACCCCGTTGCCGGTATCAAGGCCTACTACGAGAAGGACCCGCGCGGCGACGAGTTCGTCGAGCCCTTCGCTGCCCACAACGAGGGCATTCACGAGGGCGACGCGGCCATCTTCTTCAACTTCCGTCCCGACCGCGCTCGTCAGATGACCCGCGTGTTCACGGACAAGGAGTTCGACGGCTTTGAGCGCGAGCAGATCAAGCTTTCGCACTTTGTGACGATGACCGAGTATGATCCGACGTTTGACGTCGAGGTCGCCTTCCCCAAGACGTTCCCCGAGAACGTCCTGGCCGACGTTATCGCCGCCAATGGCCTGAAGCAGCTGCACACTGCCGAGACCGAGAAGTACGCCCACGTGACGTTCTTCCTCAACGGTGGCATCGAGGAGCCCAAGGAGGGCGAGGAGCGCGTGCTCGTCGCTTCCCCCAAGGTTGCTACCTACGATCTGCAGCCCGAGATGAGCGCTCCCGAGGTTACCGAGAAGCTCGTCGCCGCCATCAACGAGGATCGCGCTGATTTCTACATCGTGAACTTCGCGAACTGCGACATGGTTGGTCACACCGGTGTCTTCGACGCTGCCGTTAAGGCTGTCGAGGCTGTTGACGATGCCCTGTCCAAGGTTGTCCCGGCGATTCTCGCCAAGGGCGGCTTTGCACTGATTACCGCCGACCACGGCAACGCCGATCACATGTTTGACGTTGCTTCCGACGGTTCCAAGCATCCGTTTACGGCTCACACCACCAACCGCGTGCCGTTCATCATCGTTGATGAGAAGGCACAGCTCACCGGTATCGAGGACGGCCGTCTTTCCGATATCGCTCCGACCATGCTCACCATGGCTGGTATTGAGCCTTCCGCCGAGATGACGGGCCGCGTGCTCGCCACCGAGGCCTAATAGAAAACAAATACCGTTTTCTAGTAAGGGGGTTGTCCACAACCGGACAACCCCCTTTTTGGTATTTCTGCCATTTCCACCCCGTCCTTGAGTGGCAGGTAGGGGAGAGCGGGGGATTGTGGTACAGTATTGGAGCTTGAACTGTTCTATTAAGGAGCTTATCTATGGGTCCGTTCCAGATTCTTCTGTTTGTCGTTTGGGCTGTCTCTGCCGTGGCGCTGACGATTCTCGTCCTGATGCATTCCGGTAAGGGCACCGGCGTTTCGGATATGATCGCTAGCTCGCTGTATAACTCCAGCTCTGCCACGGGCGTCATGGAGCAGAACCTCGATCGCCTGACGGTAATTATGGCCGTTGTTTTTGCCGTGTGCGTCGTCCTGTGCATGTTCTTCTTCCCGCAGGGCATCGTCGGCTACTAAGCATCGGCGTATATACGTTTGCAATGGGTCTCGCAGGTGCGGGACCCTTTTTGTTTACATATTTGTAACAGAGTCAAAATATCCCCACATACTTCGCCCAACTAAAGAAATTCTCGACCGTTAACCGGAATTAGCCCCAAATCGTGCATAAAATGCGCTACTGTATTGCGAAACGTTGGTCCGTTGTGCATAACCAGCCATAGCAGCGGGCGGCGTTTTGATGGTTCGGATCGGATTGTCTCGACATATGTCCGACTGAACATTTCTTTGTCCTATCTCATAAGGAGGATGGCATGGCTGATTCTATGTTCCACCAGCCCGTTATGGGTCGTCGCGCCTTTGTTGGCGGCACCCTCGCTGCGAGCTCTATGGCTTTTCTTGCCGCATGCGGCAAGAAGGGCGGCGACGCTTCCGGTTCTGAGTCCGGTTCGACGCTGAACTTCTACATCAACAACCCGGTCTGCATCGACCCCTACAATGTCCAGGAGGACCAGGGCACTCAGGTCGAGTACCAGCTCTTTGACGCTCTGACCTCTTATGACGCCGAGAAGGGCGAGATCGTTCCGCTGGCTTGCGAGTCCTTTGAGGCCAACGACGACGCCACCGAGTTTACCTTCAAGATCAAGAAGGCCAAGTTCCACAACGGTGACGACGTTACCTCCAAGTCCTTCAAGCTCGGTTGGGAGCGTCTGGTCAACACCAAGTCGGCCATCGCTACCGAGTACGGCCCTTCCGAGGTCTCCTATCACCTTTCCATGGTCGAGGGCTATGACGACCTGCTTGCCGGTAACGCTACCGAGCTCAGCGGTGTTACTTGCCCCGACGATGAGACCCTCGTCGTCAAGCTGTCTTCCGCTTACGCCGACTTCCCCTTCGTCGCCTCTCACCCGGCTCTGGCCCCGGTTCCCGAGTGCGCCGAGTCCGATGTCAAGAGCTTCTACCTTGCACCGGTCGGTAACGGCCCGTTCATGATGGACGGCAAGTGGGAGGATGGTCAGGAGATCAACCTCAAGAAGTTCGACGATTACTATGGCGACAAGGCCAAGATCGATGGCATCCACTTCCAGGTCATCAAGGACATGGAGACCGCTTACAAGGAGTTCCAGGCCGGTAACCTCGATGTCTGCGACGTTCCCGTTGCTCAGATCGACGCTGCCAAGAAGGATCGCGGCGTGTCCAAGGACGGCTACACCATGGGTGACGGCGAGCGCATGCTGCTCGGCGCCGAGCCTTCCACCTACTACCTGACCTGCAACAACACGGCCGAGCCGTTCAACAACGCCGACCTGCGCAGGGGTATCTCCCTGGCCATCAACCGTGAGGCCATCTGCAAGACCATCTTCAAGGGTACCCGTACCCCTGCCGACGGCATTGTTCCTCCGGGCATCGATGGCTACAAAGAGGGCGCATGGGAGTTCTGCGCCTATGACGTCGACAAGGCTAACGAGTACCTCGACAAGGTTGCTCCCGCTGGCGCTAACGGCGATCGTGGCATTAACGTGACTCTGTCCTACAACCAGGACGGTGGCCACAAGGAGATCATGGAGTCCATCATCGGCGACCTCGCCAAGGTTGGCGTTACCGCTGTCTCCGATACCCCCGAGTGGTCTGCCCTGCTCGAGCAGTATCAGAACTTTAACTATCAGTTCGGTCGTCTGGGTTGGATTGCCGACTACCCGATCATGGACAACTTCCTGTATCCGCTGTTCCACTCCGACTCCCTCGGTGGCGACAACCGCTCTGGTTACAACAACCCCGAGTTCGACGCCAAGGTCGATGAGGCCCGTACCACGGTTGACGACGAAGAGCGCGTCGCTAAGATGCAGGAGGCCGACGCAATGGTCGCTGCCGACTGCCCGGTCATCCCGATTATGTTCTACACGCACACCATCGCCGGCTCCGATCGCATCAAGCACCTCTATGTCGATCCGCAGAAGCACGCCGATCTGGGTACCGCTGAGCTCGCCTAAGAGTTTGCAGCTTCCGTGAGGGTCAAGTATTTACGTAGACCTCATGGGAAACATACAGTTCTCCCTAACCTGGGGTAAACTGGCTGATGGTAATTTTGGGATGCCGGTCTGGCGATCGGCATCCCATTTAGGTTAATCCCTAGATAGGGGAGTGGTATGGGTAAGTACATCGTTAAACGTGTGCTTCAGTTCATCCCGGTGTTTTTGGGCGTTACGCTGATTCTGTTCGCCCTCCAGAATATCGTGCCGGGAGATCCGATCAAGCTGATCGGTGGAGACAAGGCTCTGTCCCCCGAGGTGGAGCTTCAGCTTCGCGTCCGCTATCACCTGGTCCAGACGGACGAGGACGGCAACGCGATCCTTGACGAGAACGGCGACCCCGTTCAAACGTCGCTCGTGGACCGTTACTTGTATTACATGAACGGCCTGCTTCATGGCGATCTGGGCAATTCGTATCAGCGCAAGCTGCCGGTTACGGAAATCTTTGCCCAGAAGTATCCGTATACGGTCAAACTTGCCGCGTGCGCCATCGTGCTCGAGGCAATTATGGGTATCGGTGCGGGTATCATTTCGGCGGTAAAGCGTTATTCCTTCTGGGATATTTTGGTAACGCTCACCACGTCGATCCTCGTTGCGGTCCCGGCCTTCTGGCTCGGTATGTTGCTGCAGCTGTTCTTTGGCGTCATCCTCAAGGACGCCACGGGCGGTGCAATCTCCATGCCGATCTCGGGTGCCGGCGGTTCCAGCTCTCAGTATCAGGATTGGATGCACTATGTGCTTCCGACCATTACGCTGGCTTCGGTTTCGACCGCTTATGCTGCGCGCATTATGCGCTCGCAGCTGCTTGACGTCATGAACCAGGATTACATCCGTACGGCAAAGGCCAAGGGTCTCTCCAATCGTGCGATCATCGTCAAGCATGCGCTTAAGAATGCACTCATCCCCGTCGTTACCTATATTGGTGTCGACTTTGGCGGCATGCTTTCGGGCGCCATCCTGACCGAGACGGTCTTTAACTGGCCCGGTATCGGCTATGAGGTCTATCGCGCCATTAGCATGCGTGACTGGCCCATCGTTATGGGCGGCGTTACGCTCATCGTTGTCGTCGTCATGGTGATCAACCTGCTCGTCGACATTAGCTATGCATTCCTCGACCCGCGCATCCGCCTTGGCGGTCCGTCGGATAAGGCCTAAGGGAGGTACGTCTCATGCAGGAAACTGATTCTCAGTCTCAGGAGCAGGCTACCGCCACCAAGGCCGCATCTGCTCCCGCCAAGTCCCGCACGCTGTGGGGCGACGCTTTTAAGCGTCTTCGTAAGAACAAGCTCGCCGTTATCGGTGTCTGCTGGATCATCATCGTCGTTGTGGTTGCCCTGACCGCAGATCTGTGGGCTAAGCCCTGGCTCGGTTCGCCGACGGCTTCCGACTCGACCACCATGGCTCAGACGTCGCTGCTGGCTCCGTGTGCCGAGCACCCGTTTGGCACCGACGCCCTAGGTCGTGACATTCTCGTCCGCGTTATCTACGGTGCACGTGTTTCGCTGTCCGTCGGCATTATGGCCACCGCGATTTCCACGCTGATCGGTCTGGTCATGGGTGCTCTGGCGGGTTTCTACGGCGGCATCTGGGATACGATCATCATGCGCTGTGCGGACATCTTCCTGGCGTTCCCGTACGTGCTGTTCGTTGTCGCCATGATCGCCGTTATCGGCCGTGGTCTTCAGAACGTCTTTATCGCCATCGGTATTCTCGGATGGCCTTCGATTGCGCGCGTCTTCCGCTCTGCGATCTTGACGGTCAAGGAAAACGACTATGTTGACGCTGCGCGCGCGATGGGTGCATCCGATGCTCGTATCGTCGTGCGTCACATCTTCCCGAACTCCGTCGCCTCCATCGTGGTCTACGCGACCATGAACATTGGTGGCGCCATTCTGACCGAGTCCGCTCTGTCCTTCCTCGGCATGGGCGTTATTCCGCCTACGCCTTCGTGGGGCTCCATGATTCAGGACGGTCAGCAGTATCTTCTGACCGCTCCCTGGATGATGATCATGCCCGGTCTGGCAATTCTCTCGACGGTGCTCGCCTTCACCCTGCTGGGTGACGGTCTGCGCGACGCCCTCGACGTCAAGATGAAGGACGCATAAGGATGAAGAAGAACAAGAACTATGTGGACCTGAAGGACCAGCCGGTTCCTGAGGGCCAGCATCTGCTCGAGGTCGATGACCTTAAGATGTATTTCCACACCGAGGATGGCGTTGTTCGCGCTGTCGACGGTGTCTCCTACACGCTCGATCGCGGCGAGACCCTGGGCGTCGTCGGTGAGTCCGGCTCCGGTAAGTCCGTGACCGCCATGACCATCATGGGCCTCATCTCGATGCCTCCGGGAAAGATCGAGGGCGGTGACGTTCGCTATCGCGGCCGCTCCATCCTCGAAATGACCGAGGAAGAGATGCAGCACATTCGCGGCAACGATATCGCGATGATCTTCCAGGATCCTATGACCTCCTTGAACCCGGTCTATAAGATCGGCAAGCAGGTGGGCGAGGGTCTTCGTCTGCACCGTGGCTACTCCAAGCAGGAGGCGCTCAAGCGCGCTACCGAGCTTTTGGACCTCGTGGGTATCCCCGAGCCCGAGAAGCGCGTCAATGAGTATCCGCACCAGTTCTCCGGCGGTATGCGTCAGCGTGTCATGATCGCTATGGCTCTTGCCTGCGATCCCGATATTCTGATTGCCGACGAGCCCACGA